>JAFAVZ010000562.1 GCA_019242175.1 Acidobacteriota bacterium | reverse complement strand
GCGGCGGCGTGAGCTTGCTCTGATCCTGTGAGACGTCGATCTGCGCGAGATGATTCTTCACGCGTTCTTCGTACTGCCACGGCAGGTCGTTGTGCCCGTCGATGAGCGGGACCTCGCGCAGGATGCGGTCGACGCGCGCGGCGATCGCGGCGTCGGAGGAAGGTTGCTGGGCGTTCGCGGCGGTGGTGAGGAGCAGGACGGCAAGAGCGAGTGCGTGCACGCGATTCATGGCCCACAACGATAGCCCAGCCGCGCCGCAATCGATGAAGTGTCATTCTGAGCGGGCACGGCCCGCTGCGTTTGTTGGCCAAGCCTTCACGAAGTTTCGCGTCTTTGCCGGCCTTGGCGAAGAAGCCGTACCTTTCAGGCGCAGCGCGAGATCGGTACGGATCCTTCACAGTCTTCGCTGTTCAGGATGACACCCACCGCCGCCATTGCGTTCTAACCTTTCTTCTCCTCCCGAAGCTCCCGCACCTCCGCCGCGAGCTGCGCGATCTCCTCATGCGAGGCGCGCAACGCGCGGAGCAGCGCCTTGTCGACGGCGAGCTGCTGGACCCAATAGACGCGGATGAGGCGAAGCACGAGGCGCCGGATCGGATTCGTGAAGCGCTGCATCCGCGACGGCAACTCCGCGCGGGGCGAGCCGAGGAGCGACTCGACGGCGGCGACTTCCGTTTCGAAATGCGACGGGCGGGTTTCCATCGGAACAGTCTCCTCCAACAGATTGCGCAACAGCGGCCCGCGTGCGGCCGGTCCATGCAATGTCTCGATGTCTGCCTTCGCGCGGGCACCGATCGCGGCGGCTGCTTCGCGATCGTGGAAGACGCGCGCCATCTGCTGCGCGGCGACGGCGACGTCCGGCTCGGCCCAGCGCGAATTCGGCGGATATGGCGCCGCGTCTTCGCCGACTTCGACGAGGCGCGCCGGCACCGGATAGCTGTTCGTCTCGTTCGCGAATTCGAGCGTCGCCGAATACGCGGTGCTGATCACGGGCTTGCCGAGCGCCATCGCCTCCGCGACCGTCAGGCCGAAGCCTTCCGACCGATGCAGCGAGACGTAGCAGTCGCACGCGTCGAGCATCGAGAAGTACTCCTCGCTCGTGACGTACGCCTCGCGGATGACGATGTTCGCCGCGCCGACCGCCGCGGCGCGCAGCTCCTCATCTTCGCGCGCGTGGCGTTGCGCGTTCGTGGTCTTGAGGAAGAGCACGACGTCGTCGCGATCGCCGAACGCCTCGCGAAACGCGGCGACGATCGCGAGCGGATTCTTGCGCCGGAACACGCTGTCGTAGTCGAAGCAGAAGAGGAACAGGAAGCCTTCCGGCATCCCGAGCTCCGCGCGCGTGCGGCGGCGCACCGGCGGCGCGACGACCGGCAGCGGAAACGCGCGCACCGCTTTCGGGACGCGGCGCCCGATCGCGTCGGCGGTGAAGCTGCTGATGCCCCACACCTCATCGAGCAGGCTCTCACTCCGCGCCATCTCCCTCGGCAAATCCTCGACCTCCCACGCCCAAAGCCCGATGTTTCGCGCGCCGGGCAGGAGCCGCCCGCGCATGCTGTCGAAGAACACCGGCACCTGGTCGGCGTTCACGCAGATGATGTTCGTGTCGAACGCAGGCTCGTTCGCGCCGAGGTTGCGGAAGTCTTGTTGCTGGCGGCTGATGGTGCGGGTGAAGGGGATGACCGCGTACGGAATCCCCTCCGCTTCGAGCGCGGCGACGACGGAGCGGACCATCTGCCCCGTCCCGCTTTCCGCGAACGCGTAGCCGTAGACGTTGACGCCCGGCTTCAGCGGCCCGCGCCGCGCGATCGCATGCGCGGCTCCGGGTTCCGGCGGGATGAGTTGCGCCGGGATCGCGTGCTCGCGAACGCCCTGCGCGCGCACCCAGTCGAGGAACCGCGTTGCGTCCAGCGAGTCGATCTGCGGGAACGCGACGCGGAGATCCGCGCGATCGTTCCAGATCTCGCCCAGATACGCCGGGACGTCCGGCCCGTACGGCGATGGTCGCAGCAAACGCGCGAGCACGTCGTTCGCGCCGCTGGGCGAGAACGCGTTCGGGAAGGTTGTCTGCCCTTGCGCCTCGTCTTCGAGATAGGAGCGGCGCAATACGCGGCGGCTCCACTCGTCGAGCGGGATTCCGTTCGCGGTCGTCGTGAATGCGTAAGGCAGATCGCTCCACTCTTCGAAGCCCGCCGCTTCCAACGCGGCGCCGTAACGTTCGCAGAGATCGGCGAGCAACGGCGCCTCGCTGAGCCGGATGCGCAGCGATGCGTGCTGATGCTTCGACAGCAGATGCGGCGTGCGCGGCGAGAAGCCGCTGAAGTGCATGAACCGGAGCGGCGAGCCGTTGACGAAGATGCGTTCGCCGTCGCGCGCGAGCGCGCGATGCGGCAGGTTCCAGTAGCCGACGTTGTAGCCCGGATCCTCGAGGATGCCCGGCTGGAACAACGCCGGCGCGAAATCCATCCACCGTTGATCCACGAACAGTCCTTCGGATGGCTCGTTCAAACAGTCGCGTCGCAAACGCGCGCGCCACCACGGCAACACGCGCGCCGCGGCTTCGGCGGAGAGCGCGAGAAAGCCGAGGTTGTAGATGCCGGCCTGGAGAAGATCGCGCTCGTTCGGGCGCTTGCCGTCCTGCGGAAGCGGCTGCGTGATGTGCGGCGTGAGCAGCATCCCGTGCTGATGCGTGAGCGCTTCGAGCGGACCGAGGGAGTCGAAGATCTCGATGTCGGGATCGAGATAGATGGCGGCCGCGGCGCCGCGCGCGAAGAGATGCTCGAAGACCCACGGCTTGATCGCCGTGGCCAGCTCCGTCACGTCGTAGATCGCCGCCATCGTGAAGAAGTCCGATGGCGGATCGAACGGCAACTCGTCGGCGTGCAAGACATCGAACGTGTCGTCGGCGACGATGCTGCGTTGCAGGTCATCGAGCACGCAGACGGTCAGGCGAACGTTCGGATTGTGCCGCGCCAGGCTTCTCGCGAGGACGCGCGCGTGCGCGAGGTAGTTGCGCGCGATGATCGTGAAGACCTTCGTTCCGCTCGCGAGCGCGACCGATGCGACGGACTCGCGCGATGCGGCGAGGCGATCGACCTCGACCTGCAGCTTGTCGCGCGAGGCGCGCAATGCGTTCGCATCGCGGAAGAGCCGCCAACGTTCGCCATGACCCTCGACCAGCATGTCGGCGAGATGCTGCGCAACGAGCTCGTGATGCTTCGCGTACATGCGGCGCAACGCGTCCGGATAGTCGTTGCGGCGCAGGAAGCGCTGATGCAGCGAGTCGGGGCGGATGCGGTACTCGAACGTCGGCCGCGGAATGCGCAGGAAACGCCAGCCGCGCTCGACGGCGCCGAGCCAGAAATCCCAGTCTTCCCAATCGGGGAACGCGATGTCGTAGCCGCCGACGTCGCTCCACACGGCGCGACGCATCACGGCGCACGCGTCGATGTAGTTGCTCCACAGCATCCGCGGCAGATCGAGCTCCGGCACCGCGACGTCGGCGTTGCGCGCGCCGAACTCGCGACGGTCGCCGTAGACGACGCCCGCAGTCGCATCGCCATCGAGCATGGCGATCGCCTCGTCGACGAATCCCGGCAGGATGCGATTGTCAGCATCGAGCGGCAGCAGAAACTCGCCGGACGATGCGGCGATCCCGCGATTGCGCGCCGCGGGAAGTCCCGAGTGCGGCTGTTCGAGCACGCGATGGCCGGTCTCGCGCAGCGCCGCGAGAACGTCGCGCGTGCGCGGCTGCGTGGAGCCGTCATCGACGACGATCACCTCCGCGTTCGGCGCGTTGCGTTCGACGCTGGCGACGGCGTCGATCAGATAGTCGCCATCGTCGTGGCAGGGGATGATGACCGAGAGCCGCGGAGCCGTCGGCGTTTCGCGGTGCGAGGCGTTCGCCCATGCGCCGTCGTTGCCGAGATCGGCGGCGGCGTCGAGGTCGGCGAGGAGTTGCGCCGCGTCGGCGTTCGTGAACTGCCAGAGACGCGGCAACGGATCGCCGTCCGGCGTGGAAACGAACGCTTCGGTGCGCAGTTGCGCGATCGTGTCCGCATCCGCCTCGATCCCGAAACGCTCGCGCAGCAGCGCCGCGAATGCCTCGGGATCTCGCAACAGACGATTCGTGCTGACGAGCAACGCGCGGTCGCGATGGCGTTGGTGGAAGTCGAGGAGGCGCCGGTTGTAATGCGTCCAGATGCGCTCGGGCCAGGACGGATTCGTGAGCCAGACTTCGGCGCCCGTCCGCAGCATCGAATCGGCGACTTCCCACGGATGGCGATAGAGCAGCAGGTAGCGCGCGTCCGCTCCGAGGATGTCGTCCCAGAAGTCGAGGAGGAGCGAGCTGCGCGGATCTTTCCAGCCCCACGCGCTGTCGTTCCTTCGTGCGGCGACGAGTGCCGATGCCCCGTTGCGAAACGCCGGCAGCTGCGCGGTGTCGAGCCTCTCGCTCTCCGTCCAGCCCCAGTCGCGATGGCCCGCCTCCTCCGGCGTGCTCGCGGTGAGGATGCGCCGATGGAGCTCCAGGAAGTCGAGGTCTTCGAAGTAGCCGGCGGCGTTGCCGCGGTCCGCGGGCAGAAGCCGGTCGCCCATCCGGACTTTCCACGCGGCGAGCAGAGAGGCGACGAAGGAAGTTCCGGACCGGTGCATCCCGGTCACGAGCAAACGAAGGGGCGAGGTCATCTTTGGGGTCGGGCGTCCTGAGTCACTGAAGTTCTGCGATTGTAGTAGGCTCCGGCGCGCCCCTGATGACTCTCCCCGAGCCCACGCCCCCGCCCTCTCGTTGGAGGCGCTTCGGGATCAGCGTTCTGGTAGGCATTTGCTGCTTCCTCATCTACAACGCGAACCGGCGGGCGATCACCGCGGGCGACACCTATCCCGCGCGCTACCTCCCGATCGCAATCTGGCAGAACCATACCGTTCTGCTCGATCCGATCGTGAAAATTGCGTCGCAGGGGCGGACGGACACGGCGTTCTGGATCGTGCCGATGCCGACCGGCCACAAGATCTCGCTCTATCCGGTCGTCGTGCCGCTCGCCGTGGCGCCGCTCTACTACCCGGCGATCCGTTACCTCGAGCAGCACGGCACCGATGCGGAGATCGATCACGTAGCGCGGGTGATGGAGAAGGTCTCGGCGTCCTTCCTCGCCGCGCTCTCCGCTTCGCTGGTCTATTTGCTACTGCGCCGCCGCGCGACGGAAGGCGTCGCGTTGCTGCTCACCGCCGCGTATGCGTTGGGCACCACGACGTGGGTGATCAGCAGCCAGGCTTTGTGGCAGCACGGCCTCGCCGAAGTGCTCGTGATCGCGGCGCTGCTGCTCGTGACGCTGCCGTGCACGACGCCGCGCGCGCTCGCAGTCGGCCTGCTCTGCGGCCTCATCGCCGCCAATCGCCCGCCCGACGCCATCCTCTCCGCCGCCATCGGCGCCTACGCGCTGTACTGGGCCGGCCGGCGCCGCGCCATCTTTCTGATCGTCGCGTCGCTGGTGCCGGCCTTCCTCGTCCTGGCCTATAACCTCCAATTCGGCGGCAACCTCCTCGGCGGCTACGGCGTGATCGGCAAAGCCCGCTTTTTCCGCCACGATCTCCTGACCGGCATCGCCGGCCTGCTCGTGAGCCCGACGCGCGGGATCTTTCTCTTCTCGCCGTTCCTGCTCTTCCTGGTGTTGCTGTGGCGCCATCGGCCGCGCGATCGCGATGAACGGCTGCTAACGCTCGCGATGTGCGTCGCGGTCGTGCTGCAGGTGTTCCTCTACGCGAAGGTCGATTGGCGCAGCGGACTCTCGTGGGGCCCGCGTTACCTGACGGACGTCCTGCCGTTCCTCGTCTGGATGCTCGTTCCCATCGTCGCCGCGCTGCGCGGATTTGCGCGCGGCCTCTTTCTGATCGCGACCGCTGTCTCGATTGCGATCGAGGCCATCGGCGCCCTCTACTACACGCCTGCGGTCGACCTGCCGATCTTCGACCAGGATCGCGGCGCGGAGTACCACGCCATGCGCGGCGCATTCGCGTGGCGCAACATGCCGGTGACGCGGTCGCTCGACTTCGGCCTCGCGCCCGCGGATCTGCTGACGGAGACGCGCGGGACGTTCGACGCGATCGAATCCGCGCGCGGCCGCACGACCGAGGTCATGGTGGGCGAGGAGGCAGTCGCCGTCGGCTGGGCGCTCGTGGGGAGCGCGACGCCGGCGCAGATCGCGATCTCTGTCGACGGTCACGAAGGCTTTTCTACAAGCTTATTCGTCGACCGTCCGGACGTGCGCATCGCATTGCACGAGCCGAATCCCTCCGGCTGGAAGATCCCGATCGACACGTCGCGCCTCACGCCCGGTCCGCATCGCCTGACGGTCTTCGTCTGGGGCGCGCCGAACGGCGAAGGGCATTACCTGCAGGAGATCGTGCTGACGGTGAAGCCGATGCCGAACGACGATCTCCCGGAGGCGTTCCGCAAGGCTGCGGCCCGGCTTCGCGATCGTCAACAAGCGGACGGCTACTGGCTGACGACGTTCACGAAATGGCCGCGCTACGACTGGCCGCGGCCGGAGATGAACACGTTCCTGACCGCGTTGCTCGTCGACGAGCTGCAGCCCGTGGCCGCGGCGAGCGGTCTGGAGGAGACGCTGCAACGCGCGCGTCGCCATCTGACGGAACAGATCGAGCCGAGCGGCCTGGTGCGCTATCACGGGCGCCCCGACGGTCCCGGCATCGGCACGATCGGTTGCGCCATCACGCCCGATACCGACGACACGGCGCTCGCCTGGCGGCTCGCTCCCGCTCCCGATCGCCGCCGCCTCGACTCCGCGTTGGCGACGATCGATCGGTATCGGACGCCGGAAGGCCTCTACCGCACGTGGCTCGCGCCGCGCGACGAATACCAGTGCCTCGATCCCGGTCACGACCCGAACCCGACCGACATCGCCATCCAGATGCATCTGCTCCTGCTGCTCGCGCAGGAACGACCCGCCGCCGCGCACGCGCTGTGCGACGCGCTGACGCCGCTCGTCGATCAGAACCGCGTCTGGGTCTACTACCGCCGCGCGCCGCTCGTCCCGACTCTGCGCCAACCCGACCTGCAACGCGCCGGCTGCAACGCGCAGTTGCCGTCCTCACGCATGCAGTCGACCGTAGCTGGCCAGGACGTTTGGCTAAAGGTGGCGCGCATGCTGATCGACGGCACGCCATCGCCCGATGCGGAGCAGACCCTGCACGACCTCGCGCGCGACGACTTCGCGTACATCCGCACGAGCCCGCCGCTCTTCTACCACAACGATCTCACCGCCTCGGTCTCGCGGTACTACTGGTCGGAAGACTTCGGCTACGTGCTGTGGCTGCGGCTTTACGAGAAGTGGCGAACGGGTAGGGACGGAGCCGGCTCGCCACCCTCCTAGAAGGATGCCGCGTTGCCCGAAACATTGGCGTGAAGAACAGGGAAGCTGCCCGGTCTGCGATGCAGCAGCGCCGGCGCCGGCGCCCGCCCCCGCTCCGCGATGCTCTCAGCACTGGCGCGAGACGCTGCCCTGCCCGGTGTGCAAGGCCAAGACGGTGGGCGTCCTCGCGGCCTCGACTCCGGCCGTGATGATGAGTCCGGCGGCCGCTGCTGCTGCGGCAGCGATGCCCGCCTCGGTCGTGACGCCGTCGCTCTCTTCCTCTTCCTCGTCATCGTCTTCGGCTGTGGCCGCGGCATCTCCGGCCGCCGCACCTCAGCCGGCGGTCGTTCGAATCGCGCCCGTCCGCCGCATGCATCTCAAGCAGAAAGGCCACGATACTTGCGGCATCGCCGCGTGCACGATGATCGGCCAATCGCTCGGGTGCACACTTCCTCCCGGCGACGTGCTCGCGTTCGCGGAGAAGAAAGGAATCTATGTCAGCGGACAAAAGTCCTTCTTCCACGCTCTCGACCAGATCTTCACGATGATGGGCTTGAGCTCGAACATGGCCAATGGAAAAAGCGATGCCGCTCTCACGGCACTCGTGCAACAGGTCGGAGTGGTGCTCGTCGAGACCGGCAGTCACGTGATCGTCGTAGACGGCGCACGCCAGACGGTGAACGGCTACTCCTACGACGTCCGCGACCCCGCGTTCACCAAGAGCGAAACGAACGTCTCCCACAACGACCCTCGGCTCAAAGACCGAACGGGCCGGGTTTGGGCGGTGTGGCGCTGACCATCACCCCGACGCGTAACCCGACGCAAAGCCCCAACGCGGTCCGGCCGTGAGCCCGCCCATCCCCGGAATCGGCGTCATCATCAACTGCTGCGCGAGCAGCCGCAGCGTGAACATCACTCCGACTGCGACGTCGAGCTGCGATGGATCACCGGTCACGGTCGCCTGCAGCGCATTCAACAGCGCCGTGTAGCTCTGGTCGAATTGCGCGGAGAGCTGCACGAGTGGCGAATTCGACGGGAGCTGCACGAGCGGCGGATTGTCGACCATCGGATAGACGCCTTCCGGATCGAACGCGATGTCGGCGCCGCAATACGCGAAGCCGACCGACGGTACGTTCACCAGCCGTTTCCCCTTCACGATCTCGGAGAAGAGGTAGTAGTGCGCGAGCCCGCCTTCGAGATCGACCGGCGTGGTCGACGTGCCTTCACCCTGCTCGATGATGATGTTGATCGCGCGGACGGCCGAGTCGACGTCGGTCACGGCGAACAACTCGCCGCTGGGAAACCAGCCGGTGACCTGCAGCGCGGGATCGCCGGTGAAGACGTCGTTCCCGAGCTCGACGATCACGTTCTGCAGGGCGCGATAGAACTGGCCGATCGTGTGGTAATCCGTCGTCGTGCCGGCGAGCACGGCGCGCATCGAGGGAAACGCGAGCGGCTGCTCCGGCTCCTCGATCGTCATGAAAATGTTCTGCACGAGCTCGAGCGAGAAGCGGCGCAGCGGCACGATGAACGGCTTGCCCGGCTGCGTGCCGATCCCCATCGGAAGCGGGCCGGGATAGCTCGGGTGAAACGTCGGCGCGTTGATCGTAGGCTGGCCGCCGACGGCGTTGAGGATGTTGCACGCGAGGCACATGTGCAACATCTCCTGAAGCACGACGTGGCGGAGGATCTCCGCAATGTCGGCGTTCATCTGGGGCTTGATCGAATAGAGCGCGGTGAGATACGGCGGGATGGTGCTGAACTCCAGGCGCACCGCGCCGAGCAGCCACGCGCGAAGGTCTTCGACGGTTTCGAGCTTGCGTCTTTGCAGGTAGAGCATCGCGGCCTCACTCTCCGAGCTCGGGCAGGACGAACGGCGGACGCTGCGACAGCGCGAAGGTCTTCCCCCCATCCCGCGGATCCGCCCCACCTCGGGGCGCTGCGGCCGGTTTGGGCGGGGGCCCCTTGCGCGGAACGAAGCGAACGAGCGGCGGCCGCGGCTTCATCGGCGGCTCGCCCCTCCGCGGATTGCGAAGGAACCGCAGGATCGCCTCGCGCTTCGCGTCGGAGAGATCGCGCGTGACCGGCATGTGATTCGGATCCGCGGCGGGCAACGCGAACGCGAGCTCGAGGATCTGTCGATGCGCGAGCACGTCCTCGTACAACGAGAGATCGACGATGCGGGCCATGATCGGGTAGAGGTTCGCGTACTGCTGCCAGATGGGCAGGAGGTCGTACCACGTCGGCTCGTCGGGGACGGCGTACGCGTCGTGGACGAGGAGGCTGACGAAGTCCGAGGGGTTCATCAGCGAGGGGTCGTTCTTCACTTCTTTCGCGAGATCGGCGAGCAGGTAGAGGATGCCGTAGACCTGCCCGTCGACGTAAACCCGCGGATTTCCCGGATCGCTCGCCGTGACGGTGAACGTCGCGCGGCCGTCGCTCCCCGCGGGGAACGATCGCGGGAAGTCGACTTTGTCTTCCGGTTCTCCGAACGGCGGCGTGGGCCCGAGTCCGTCCGGGAGGCCGCTGCCGCCGGCCTGCAGTCCGCTCGGAAAGAAGTTCGCGACGAGCTTCGCATTTGGCAATGGCTCGCCATACTGCGCGGCCCAGATGTCGACCTCCGCGGTCGCTTCCTCATCTACTGCGGGATTCATGCGGAAGACGAATTGATCGGCGCGGGCATAGAGGCCGGCGATGTTCTCGCGCACGATCACCGTGCCGTTCTGCGCGACCGCGACGCGGCTCGATCGCAGGGCGTCGAGCTGCGCGTCCGTGACCGGGAAGGCCTGCACGCCGGCGGTGTTCGTGTACCACTTCGGCGCCTGGTATTGCAGCTCGCCGATCGCCTGAAACGCGCTGGAAGAATCGAGGTAGCCCAACTCGATCTTGCCCAGGGGCCGCAACGGCCCGCCGGACGATGTCGTTGGCAACGCGTTGCCGAAATCGGCGATCACCTGCTTGTTCGCCGCGTCGACGACCGCCTGGAGGAAGTTCATCGGCGAGCCCGAAGTCGGGAGCAGCTGGCGGCCGAGGACGAAGTGCTTCGGCTGGGTGGCGGGGGCGGGACCGATGGTGCCCGTGAGGCGCCCGAGGGTGAAGTTCGGGTTGGTGGGATCCATCTGGTAGCCGTCGACGTTCATCTTGATCGACAGCATCCCGTCCGGCGCCGCGGCCCGGAGCTCTTCCAGGAACCGCGAGCCGCCCGAGTCGTTGCTCCACGTGACCGGCCCGATGACCGACTGCCAGAAGGCGCCCATCGTGAGATCGCCGCCCGTGTTCGGCGCCCGGAACCAGATGTCGGTGAACGCCGCGACGTCGAAGCTGCCGCCGAAATAGTCCGTGGTGCCGTCCGTCAGCCGGACGATGAGCCCCCAGATCTCCGAGACCGTCTGCTGCTGCGGATCGAGGTCGACGATCTTGCCCGCGACTCTCGCATTCGCATCCGCGATCTGGAACCCGACGACCGGATCGGACGTCGACGTCGTCCCGTCGCCGTACCCGACCATCGTGACGCTACACCCCACCAGCCGCCACGCCCCGCCGCCATCCGGCTCCCACCACCCGTTGAGCAACGGCCCCGTCTGCGGCTGCTGAAACTGCGGGATGAAGGCGTCGTTGTTGAAATGCCGAACGTCGTTGTTGACCGTCGATGGATCGGCCTGGAACTGCCCCGAAAAATGAAGACGAATCGGGCTGAGATAGCTCATTCGCGAAGACTCCTGCTCTCTAGGTAGGGAGTGACCGGGAGATGGAAATCCCTACCTTGGTTGCAGCAGACGTCGCAGCGGTTGCTGGCGATCAGCGCGTGGAACATCGAGGTCGACCCGATCTCGACGCGTGCGTCGTATCGCGGCCAACGCGGCAACGCATCGGCGACCCGGACGAACGCAACTCCTTCGCGCAAGGCGACGATGACGCCGACGGCCCGGTCGCGTGGCGCCGGGGCCCGTGATGATGACCGGCGGCGCCGGTCCGACCCATGTCGGGAACTGGCGCGCGCGCGCCCTGCGACGCGCGCGCGATGCCCGGGTTTGGCTACCGCTCGGCCAAGCCTTCGCGCCGAGTCATGCGGCGCTTCGCCTCGGAAGCGAAGACGCAGCCGAAAGGCATCGGAACATTGAACTGCGCCTCGAGCGTCGTCGGATCGCTGGTGCGGTTGTCGAGAAGCGAACCGTAGGCGAAGAAGCCCGGGACGGCGTCGGTGTGACCCGCCGTCGGCGTGGCGCTGACCTGCTCGACGGTGACGTAGCCGTCCCCGGTGAAGCCGACGGCGATCTGGGTCACCGGTAGCTGGACACGGCCGAGCGGTCCGAGCGGCTGGTCCATTTCGCCGACCTGCGCGCCGATGCTGTTGAAGACCCGGAGTCGGAGAACGGTCGAGGAGAACTGGGACGCGTTCACGAGTCCGATGTTCGTGCGGTAATTCGCGGTGTTGCGCACGCCGTTGATCGAGAGACGGTCCGTGCCGTCATTCGTCGAGGTGAGCGCGGCATAGCTGTACCAGGGAATCCCGGGAAACGACTGGCCGTACGTGCCGCCCGGTGTGTCGTTGTAGATGCGGCCCTGCACGGCGATGTCGAGGCACTCGCCGGCATTGCTATCGCAGCTGGTGCAGTTGCCTCCTTCGCGGCAGGCGAAAAAGATCAGCGAGCCGTTGGCGGTCTCCCGATTGAGCGCGCTCCGAGCGATGTCGATCAACTCGCGGCGCTCGCCCGGCGCGAACGTCGGCAGCGTGATCAGCGCATTCAGGGCCGGAGAGTTGTCTCCGCTGCCCTCGAGGTACGCGACCTGGACGACTGCGCGCGAGGTGCTCGTGTTGATGATCGTCACGTCGGTCTTGAAGAAGGAGCCGCCCGCACCCTGGAGGCGCGCAACGGCGGGTAGATAAACGATGTCGGCCGCGCGGAATGCATTGGCATTCGACACCGCGGCGAACATCAGCGTCGACAGCATGGCGAGTGCGAAGCGTTTGGAAATGGACATTCTCATTCTCTCCTCTGCGAGCAACGGCGGCGGTCTGACGGACGAAGCCCGCCGCCGTGTGCTTGCGGCGAAATGTGCGGCTTGTGCGTAGGCCTTGGGCGGGATCGTTACAGCGTGTCGAGCGCTGCTTTCGCCACCGGCAACAGGACGACCTCTGCCTCGAAGCCGTAGAGGACGGGGAACGCATTGAGCAAGACAGCGACGGAGACGTCCCGCTCCGGGAAGTAGACGACATAGCTCTGGTAGCCATCGATCGCGCCGTCGTGAGCGACGGCCTTGTGTCCCAGCACGCTCTTTACCTCCAGGCCGAGGCCATAGGTACCGAATAAGGAGGGCGAGGTGGTCATCTCCGCGTACGACGCGGGCGACACGACGTTGCCTGTTGCCAGGAGGTGCGACCAGCGAGCGAGATCCCAGGCCGTGGAGCAAAGCGAGCCAGAGGACATCAGGCCCGAAGGGTGGACTGCGGCCACTCGCACAACAGGCTCCTGCGGATATACGGCGTACCCCTCAGGGCGCGGCAGATTCGACGTTCCGCAAACTCCCGTGTCGAGGAGCCCGAGCGGCAGCACGAACTCGTCATGGATGAAATCGGCGTACGGAATACCGGTGATCGATTCGATCGCATAGCCGAGGAGCTGGTAGCCGGCGTTGCTGTAATTGAATACGGTGCCCGGCTTGAACGCGAGCGGTTGCGCGTTGAGGCTCGTGATGACCTCCTCACGCGTGACCTGCGAGAAGAGGGGCGGAAGCGTGTGCCCGGTCAGCTTGAACCAATCCCGAGGAAGTCCCGACGTGTGACTGAGGATCTGCCGCAGCGTGATCGTCTCTCCTCGGGGATTGAACTCCGGTACGAACTTCTCGATGCGATCGTCGAGCGATAGAGCTCCCCGCTCGGACAGGCGGAGGATCGCCGCGGCCGTGAATTGCTTGGTGACGGAGCCGATCTGCATCACCGATCGTGATGTCGCGCGAGTCGCGCTCTGGATGTCGGTCACGCCGAACGCTTCCGAGTAGATGACCCGATCGCCTTTCGAGACCACGATCTGCACCGCCGGAACGCCCTTCGCCATCGAAGTTTCGGCGGCTTGCCGGGCTGCCGTCACGAGCGCCGCTGGGACGATGACGGGCGGAGGCTGCGCGGCGCGCCTGCGCGGCGCAGCAGCGAGAGGAAACACTCCGAGAACCAGAAGTAGGGCAAGAATGGTCCGCGTCTTGGGCACGGCTCCAGGATCGCGGCGTTCAGGACGAGATGACGGTTGGACATCGGGGACGGGGCTGGTCCACGTTTTCATGCGCTCGACGTTACGGCCGCCTCTCCGAGGCTTGCAACGCTCATGGGATGAAGTCATGGCGGCGTAGCGCACATATTCGGATTACGGGGATGAACTTTCGCGGCGGAGCCGGGCAAGGGAGCGCTCGCCGCGCTTCAGCGTTCGAGCCGGGTCAGTTCCGGTGCGAGTGCCCGCTCTACGCGGGCGCGGAACTTCGGCCCGACAGCGACGAGCTGCGAGGGCTCGACCATCACGGCCGTGCGGCCTTCGGCGTCGCGATGCAACTCGATGACGTAGTTCATGTTCACGATTGCGGCGCGGTGCACGCGAATGAAGGTGGCGGGGTCGAGTTGCTCCTCGAGCGATTGAATCGTCTCCCGGACCAGGATCGCCTGCTCGGTCGTGTAGACGCGCGCGTAGTTTCCCTCGGCCGCAATGAACCGGATGGTTGCCGTCCGAACGAGGATCACCGCGCCGCGCGATTTCTTGAATGCCAGTCGTTCGTCCGCCTGCCGCCCGTTCCGTGCTTCGACGGCCCGCCGCGCGCGCTGCACGGCACGGTCGAAGCGTTGCTGCGTGAACGGCTTCACGAGGTAGTCCGCGGCCGCGAGATCGAACGCTTCCACGGCATGGTGCGTATGGGCGGTGATCAGAAGGACGATCGGCCGTTCTCTCGATGGCAGACCTTCCAGAAGAGAGATGCCGTTCAGCCGCGGCATCTCGATGTCGAGAAAGATGACGTCGGGACGAAGGGTGGCGATGGTGTCGCGAGCCTCGATCCCATCGCCGCACTCGCCGATCACGGCAAAGTCGTCGTGCGCGTCGAGCATCGTGAGCACTCGTTCACGCGCGATCGGCTCATCGTCGATGACCAATGCCCGAATCATCGAACCTCCGCGCGCGCCGGGACCCGCACTTCGGCGACCAATTCGTTCGCTTCCCTGCAGAACGACAACGTCCCCCGTCCGCCGTACATCGTCGTCAATCGTTCCTCCAGGTTCTTCAGACCGATCCCGGGGCTGACCGCCGTCGGATCCGCCGAACCGCTGTCGCGCACCTGCAGCACGAGCGCGTCACCCTGGATGCGTGCCGTGATCCTGACTCGGCCGGTCGGATAGGCGTGCGGAAGTCCGTGGATGATCGCGTTCTCGACCAGCGGCTGGAGGACCTGAGGAAGGATGGGACAGAGCAGCGCGTCCTCCGGTGCGTCGATGACGGCTTCCAGCCGCGCGCCGAATCGCACCCGTTGGATGGTGAGGTAGTGCTGCACGAACTCGAGCTCCTCCTCGAGCGGGATCTCGCGCACGTCGTCCAGGTCCAGTGTCCACCGCAGAAGCGTGGCCAGGGAGGTGATCAGGTCGTCGGCAGCTTTCGCGTCGCGGTGGACGAGTGTGGCGACGGTGTTGAGCGTGTTCAGCAGAAAATGCGGCCGGAACTGAGCGCGGAGTTGCTGCATCCGGGAAACGGTGAGCGCGGCGCGCAGACGCTCCCGCTCCACTCCCGATTGCGCGCTGTCGTAGAGGAGGATGACCGCGCCGCCGATCGCGATGTGGACCGTATGCGTGTGGGTCTGGATCAGCATCGCCCTTCGCAAGCCTCGCCAGGTCAGAGGGTAGTCCCACAAGGTGGCGAAGACGACCTCTCCGACGATGGTCCGCAGAATGGCGAACGCGAGCACGACGGCGATGAAGCGCAACCAGGTCGCGACGTGCAGGCGCCCGCCGCGCGGGATGAGCCGAAGGAGATAAATGAGCAGCGGCGTCATCAGCCCCGAAAGGACCGTGGTCACCACGAGCCTCTCGAAGATTCTCGCCGGCGACTCCATGGCTCGCCCCTGGAGATAGAGGCCGGTCAAATGATCCGCGATGTGAACGGCGTGCAGCAACAGCCACAACACCGAGATCATGAGCGTCAGGAACGCGACATCCGACATGTCGCGGCGTAATGACCTGGAAGCGTCCATTCGACCAAGGTGCTACGAACGGCGACGACGTCGCGGTGGCGACCGTGCGAACGTTCCGGCACACGGCGACCAGCGAGTATAGGTTGAGAAAGAGGCGGCTCGGACGTCCCGCCGTGAACCCACTCTTCATCGCGACGAACGGCCGGATTGGCGTGACGAAAAGGGCGATGTGCGGCCGGGTTAAGAGATCGCGAAGGCTGACCTAGGCGCCCGGGCGTGACTGTGGAACGACACCCAATGCCGGTGACGGCAGAGGCGATTTCGCGATGCCGTCGACGGCGAAATTGTTGGTGAGATTGGGGTTGTGTTTGGTCGGGCAGGGGGGATTTGAACCCCCGACCA
>JAFAVZ010000322.1 GCA_019242175.1 Acidobacteriota bacterium | reverse complement strand
CAGGATGACACTTGCGCGATCGGCTCGAGGCCGCCGGATGCCGTGTCCGGCGCGCTTTGTCATCCTGACCCGCGAAGACGGGGAAGGATCTCCCGGCACGTGCGCTCGTCGCCCCCATCAGGGGATCCTTCGCCGTCTACGCGGCTCAGGATGACACTTGTTCGATCGGCTCGAGGCCGCCGGATGCCGTATCGGCGCGCTTTGTCATCCTGACCCGCGAAGACGGGAAGGATCTCCCGGCACGTGCGCTCGTCGCCCGCATCAGGAGATCCTTCGCCGTCTGCGCGGCTCAGGATGACACTTGCGCGATCGGCTCGAGGCCGCCGGATGCCGTGTCCGGCGCGCTTTGTCATCCTGACCCGCGAAGACGGGGAAGGATCTCCCGGCACGTGCGCTCATCGCCCGCATCAGGGGATCCTTCGCCGTCTACGCGGCTCAGGATGACACTTGCTCGATCGGCTCGATGCCGCCGGATGCCTTATCGGCGCGCTTTGTCATCCTGACCCGCGAAGACGGGGAAGGATCTCCTGGCACGTGCGCTCGTCGCCCGCATCAGGAGATCCTTAGCCGTCTACGCGGCTCAGGATGACACTTATGCGATCAGCTCGAGGCCGCCGGATGCGGTATCGGCGCGCTTTGTCATCCTGACCCGCGAAGACGGGGAAGGATCTCCCGGCACGAGCGCTCGTCGCCCGCATCAGGGGATCCTTCGCCGTCTACGCGGCTCAGGATGATACTTGCGCGATCAGCTCGATGCCGCTGGATGCCGTATCGGCGCGCTTTGTCATCCTGACCCGCGAAGACGGGGAAGGATCTCCCGGCACGAGCGCGTGTCGCCCGCATCAGGGGATCCTTCGCCGTCTGCGCGGCTCAGGATGACACTTGCGCGATCAGCTCGATGCCGCCGGATGCCGTATCGGCGCCGCTTTGTCATCCTGGCCCGCGAAGACGGGGAAGGATCTCTGGCACGTGCGCTCGTCGCCCGCATCAGGAGATCCTTCGCCGTCTGCGCGGCTCAGGATGACACTTGCTCGATCGGATCGAGGCCGCCGGATGCCGTATCGGCGCGCTTTGTCATCCTGACCCGCGAAGACGGGGAAGGATCTCCCGGCACGAGCGCGTGTCGCCCGCATCAGGGGATCCTTCGCCGTCTACGCGGCTCAGGATGACACTTGCTCGATCGGTCGATGCCGCCGGATGCCGTATCGGCGCGCTTTGTCATCCTGACCCGCGAAGACGGGGAAGGATCTCCCGGCACGTGCGCTCATTGCCCGCACCAGGAGATCCTTCGCCGTCTACGCGGCTCAGGATGACACTTGCGCGATCAGCTCGATGCCGCTGGATGCCGTGTCCGGCGGCGCTTTGTCATCCTGACCCGCGAAGACGGGGACGGATCTCCCGGCACGTGCGCTCATGCCCGCATCAGGAGATCCTTCGCCGTCTACGCGGCTCAGGATGACACTTATGCGAGCGGTCGCCGAGGCTTGGTCAACCAGCGTACCGGCCCGTGGCCGGTTACTCGATCAGCTCGATGCCGCCGGTGCTTGGTCTTGCCGACGGTGTCGCTGGGCCGAGCTCGATCTCGCGGGAGAGGATCAGGTCCGTGTCCGCGGCGCCCTCGGCCGTGAAGCCGATTACGCGATAGAGATCGGGCTGTTGGTAGTACTTGTACGAGTAGCCCCACGGATCGGTGAGCAGCGACTCGGAGATGTAGTGCGGCGCGAGCTCCTGCAGCTTGGCCGGCAGGTGTCCGTTCACCACCTTGTACTTCTCGATCGCCTGGCCGATCGCCTCGATGCGTTGCACGGAGATGGCTTTCTGCGTCTCGCCGATCGCGGAGCGTTCGCGTTTGAACGGCGCGAAGCTGTTCAGCGGATTGCGCGCCGAGGTGAAGAGCGACACGATGGCCCAGATGGCCATGATGGCGACGAGCGGCAGCGGGACGGGCGTCGTGGCGACTTCCGTCTCGTCGACGGGCGTCTGGTCGATCACCGCCTGCGCGCTCGCGCCGCGCACTTCCTCGATGAGGTCGCGCGTCAGCAGCTCGTACAGCGACTTGTTCGCGTCGAACTCGGAGAGGCGCGAGACTTCCACGATGTCGCCGACGGTCATCGTGCCGTCGACGAGGTCGTAGATCGCCTTCTCCTCGCGCGAGATGCGGATCTTGTCGCCCGCGGCGGCGCGGCGGCGGCGCGCGGGATTCGCGTCGCCGTCGAAGTCGATCTCATCTGCCTCGTCCGCGCCGACGACCACGATCTCCTGATCGGTGAGCTTCTTGCGGAAGACCTGGTCGTACGCGCGGATGCGCTTTTCGATGATCGGCCATTCGTCGATCATCCGCGCGCCTTCCATCAGGATCGACTCGGCGGTGATGGGCACGACGTTGTCGCGGTCGTACTCGATCGTCGTCTCCTGCGAGAAGTGATAGTCGCCGTCTTTCCAACGGAAGAGGCGATACACGATCTGCAGGATCTGGAGCTGGATCGCCTGCTTGAGCGCGTCCGGCGAGATGATGCCGTAGTGGGTGAGGATGAAGCCGAGGCGCTGGAGCGTCTCGCGCTGGATCTCGAGCGCGCGGGAGAGCTGGTCCTGCGTCAGCGTGCCGCTCTTCATCAGAACGCTGCCGAGGCGGTTTTCGAGGCGGCGGTTGAGGGAGTCGGCGCCGACGACCTTGCCGTCGAGGAACGTCACCGTCACGGTGTCGTCTTTGCCGCGCAACGTCAGCACGCCGGTCTTCCGTTGCAGCCCGATGAGCTGGAAGATGTCGGCGAGGCTGAAGTCCCGGAGCGTTCCTTCGAGCGCCATTAAATCGCCACCTTCCTGCGATACACGGGCAGCGAGAGGAAGATCCAGGTGATGGCAGCCAACGCGATCGCCAACGCGCGCACGACGAACTGCGACGTCGTACCGACCGGGCCGAGCGCGGGCGCGAGACGGCCGACGAGGATGGCGACGGAGAGGAAGAGCAGGAATAGGAACATGCCGATCGCGCCGGCCATCGTCCGCCCTTCGAGCACCTGCGCCGCACCGGGGAGGAACGTCGCGAAGAGCTTGTTGCGACGCACGACGCCGGTGTGATGCTCGGTCACTTCATCGAGCTTCGCCCGCTTCGTCGCGAGCGACACGCCGTCGCGTTTGAGATAGATGTGGATGCATTGCGTGCAGTACGTCGCGCTCTCGCGGGCCGACTTGCAGCGATGGCAGAACGTGCGGCCGCACTTGATGCACTGGCCGGCGAAGCCGTTCTTGCGCCGCTTCATCCAGATCAGGATCGCGATCAGGATCGAGAGCAACGCGCCGAGAGAAACGGGATTGGAGAAGCTCGCGGCGGGATCGAACGCGGAGTAGTTGCCGAACAG
Organism: Acidobacteriota bacterium; assembly: GCA_019242175.1. Classification (GTDB taxonomy): domain Bacteria; phylum Acidobacteriota; class Thermoanaerobaculia; order Gp7-AA8; family Gp7-AA8; genus JAFAVZ01. The sequence continues at coordinate 2,854 of JAFAVZ010000322.1, read as the reverse complement.
AGCCTGCGCGGCGCTGATCTTGGAGACGGCATCGGCGACTTCCCACGCATCGGGAATCGCCGGCTGGTACGTCACGACCTTCACGCCGGGCGGGTTCTGCGCGACGCGCTCCAGGATGTCCGGATCGATCTTTTTCGCCCGTTCGATCATCTGGCCCTGATCGTCGAACTTGTACGTCTCGCCGCTGGCGACGGAGTTGTTGTAGTACGCGATGGCGAGATCTGGATCCTTCTGCTGCGCCTTCTGGTACTCCGTGATCGCGGCCGTGAAGTCGTTGTCGGCGAAGTGCAGATTGCCGAGATTCACGTGCGCGCCGGCGGCATCGCTGAGCTGCACCGCGCGGCGGTAGTAAACCGCAGCCTGCTGTTCGTTTCCTTCGAACTGCTGCAGGTTGCCGAGCAGGATCTGGATCGTCGCGTTGTCCGGCACCACCGCCGCCAGCTCCTGCATCCGCCGCAGCGCCTCGGGCTGGTAGGACTTCTCTTCGCCGGAGATTGCGGACATCACGACGGGGCTCTCGACGCCGGCCATGCGGCTCGCCGCGTAGTCGACCACGACCGGCAGCAGCGCGAGCAGCAATGCGAGGACCACGATGAAGACGCGCTCGATCTTCATCGCATAGCCGAAGAAGATCGCAAACCAATACAGCACGAGCCACATCGGTCCGAGCCAGAGGAAGATCGGCAGAAACAGGAGCGCGAAGCCGAGCACGCTGACCGAGCCGCCGTGGAAGCGCTCGCCGAGGATTTCGCGGAAGTCGTGGCCCATGGCGCGGCCGTAACGCATGAAGAGCGCGACGGCGAACAGCGCGGCGGTGAGCGCGATGGCGAGCGCGATCGAGACGAGCAGATCGGCGCGAGCGAGCACGCTCGTCCGGTAGTTGCCGAGCGAGCGCGCGATGCCGGTCGCGGCGAGCGGGATCGCCTTGCTCCACGAGCCTTGCGCGCGCGCGTCGTCCGCCTGGAGGAACGCGATCTGCGACGACTTCGGATCGAGCTGCAGCGCGGCCTTCCGCGCCCACTCCGCGACCTTGTCGCCCGATCCCTTCTCCGCCGCGCGGGCCATGCCCTCCGCGGAGTTGGCGTACAGCGGATACGTCTTCAGTCCGTACGACTTGCCGGTCTCGACGAGCTCCGAAGTCTTCTGCGTCGCTTCGTCGATCTCGCCGTTCGAGGCGGCGGCGGTGGCCTGGGGCCAGAGGTCTCGCGGCGGCAGCTGTTCCGCCGCGCCCGCGCCGTGAGCGGCGAGCACGAGCGCGAACAACGTCGGTCCGGCGAGACGCAATCTCATCAGATGTTCTTCGTCCTCTGCACATACGCGAGCTTCAACTCGCCCATGTGCGCGTCGAGGAAGTCCTCTTCCTCGGGCGTGAGATTGCCGGCCGTCTTCTCGTGGAGCAGTTGGATGATGTCGATCATCTGCCGCGCGGACGCGGCGTCGACCGTCGGTTGCGGTTGGTAGGGATTGCGGAGCATGCCGAGGCTCATGTAGGCCTGGGCGATGAGCGGCTCGATGAAGTTGGAGAACGGGGTCCCCGGATTCGCGGCTCTGTCGGCCAGCGTGCGCCGGCGATCGTGACCCGCGGGGTTGCCTTCGTCGCGCACGCGCTTCTCGACGAACGGCTTCTTCTCCGCCGGTGCCGCAGTCTCCTCCCGCGGCGCCTCGGCGGGCGCGAAGCTCGGCTCGGACGGCTGGATCTGGTCGCGGAACTCTTCGCGCAGATCACCATCGGCGGTGAAGATGCGCTTGTCCGTGACCTTGATCTGTTCCTTTGGCGGCTGCTTCTCGTCCTTGGGCAAGGTGGCTCCGATGTCTTGTGAAATCAGGGATTTAAAATCGTATCACCCGCGCAGATGGCTGGCAAAGAAGGCGTCGATGCGCTTCTGCGCGTCGGCCGCGGCGTCTGCCTTGTAGCCCTGCTTGTTCGTTTCGTTCATGAAAGCGTGGCCCGCGCCGTCGTAGATCTTGATGTCCGACGACTTGCCGGCCTTCTTCAACGCGGCGTCGAATGCTTTGACGTCTGCCGCGGGGATGCCGCGGTCTTCCGCGCCGAAGTTGCCCATGAGCGGCGACTTCAGTCTCGCGATCGTGGCCGGGTCGCTGACGAGGCGGCCGTAGTTCATCACCGTTGCGGCGATGCGCGGCTCGTTGAGGGCGAGGCCGAGGGAGTAGCCGCCGCCCATGCACCAGCCGATGACGCCGATGCGCTTCGGGTCGACGTCCGAACGCGCGGCGAGATACTTGAACGCTGCTTTGAGGTCATTGATCGCGCGGTCTTCGGGAAGGCCGCGGCTCAGCTCGTGCGCTTCTTCCATCGTCGTGGCGACCTTGCCGCGATAGAGATCCGCCGCGAGCGCGACGTAACCCTGCGAGGCGAAGCGATCGCTCTGCTGCTTCACCCAGTCGTTGAGGCCCCACCACTCCTGAATCACGATGATCGCCGGCTTCTTGCCACCGGCTTTCGGCAGCGAGAGGTAGCCGTTTGCGTCACCGTACTTCACGGAGCTGCCGGCGTGAGCGATGGACGGCGTCGGGGCAGCGGTCGCCGGCGCGGCCGCGCCGTGATCGTGTTGCTGCGCCTGGCAGGCGAATGCGAAGGCAAAGGCGAGCATGAGTTTGCGCATGGCGCGGAATTATATCGATAGGTGTCATCCTGAGCCGCGCAGACGGCGAAGGATCCGTACCTTCAGACGCAGCGCGAGATCGGTACGGATCCTTCAGCGTCTGCGCGCCTCAGGATGACACTGGCGTCTGCGCGCCTCGGGATGACGGTGACGTCTGCGCGCCACTGTCATCCTGAGCTCCGCAGAGAGCGAAGGATCTCCTGGCACGAGCGCTCAGCGCCCGCATCGGG
>JAFAVZ010000527.1 GCA_019242175.1 Acidobacteriota bacterium | reverse complement strand
GCTCCAGATGGCGACGCCGAGGGCGATGAGCGGGGGGCGCTTCGCGCGGTCACCGAACGCGCCGAAGAGCGGCGACGTGGCCATGTAGACGAGGATGAATCCCGTCGCCAGCCAGCCGGACTGCGTGTCGGAGAAGTGCAGATCGTGCTTGATCGACTCCAGGACGGCGGAGAGGATGAAGCGATCGACGTAGTTGAAAAGGTTGATGAACGTGAGGACGGCGAGCGCATAAGACGCCGCGCGGCGCGCGGCTTGCGTCTCTTCGGGCGGCATCGACGAAGTGTAGCCCGACCGCAACCTGATCGAAACCGTGGGCCCGACAATTCGTAATCAATCAGCGGGTATCATGCGGTCATCTACATGAAACGGTTCGTACCAATCGGCGCCTGCGTCCTGGGCATCCTCCTGCTCGTCATCCTCATCCCGCGGTTCAACACGGCGCAGCCGCGCGGGATCTCCGTCACGCGCGCCGAGGCGCAACGGATCGCGGACGTGCAGGCGCGCCAGCTCGGCATGCCCGTCGACCAGGCGTGGACGAGCGTCGTGTGGGAAGGCTCGCCGCTGCTCGACCGCGAGCTCGATCCCGATCCGGCCCGCCGCCTTCAGGCCAATCTCGATCCCGTCGTCGGCCCCCGCCTCGGCGGCTATCGCACGAACTATTTCCGCCGCGGCGCGGACAAGAACTTCCCTTACGGCTATGTGACCGTGAACCGTGACGGACGGGTGATCGCAGCGCGCGTTCGCTACCGCCCGGAGGATGCGAGCGGAAAGCCGAGCGAGGCCGAGCTGCGGGCGAAGGCCGATGCATTCGTCAACTCGCGTACTTTCCCCGGCGCGCCGCAGCCGAAGTTCGAAGGCGCGCGGCCGCAGATGTTCCGAAGCCGCGTCGACTGGGTGTTTCGCTACAGGTGCCAGTCGACGTTCCCCATCGGCAATATCGTTCCCTATCTCTACGTGCATTACGCGGGCGGCAAGCTGGCCGGCTGGGAGCTGATCGAGGAGTACACGGACGGCTCCAACTTCCGCGGCGACGCGGGAGGCGTCGCGACGACGTTCCTTCGTTTCGCCGCGTTGTACGTGCTGCTTTTCGTGCTGCTCATCATCTTTCTGCGGAAGTACCACGCCGGCGAAGTCGGCGTCGGGACGGCGTTCTTCCTCTTCTGCACGACGATCCTGCTCTGTCTGATCATGAACGTGATCGCCGGCCCGGCGATGACCACGAACATGGGCATGGGCAACGGCATCGATGCGCAGCAGACGGCGTTCGTCGGCATCGGCTTCAAGTTCCTGTTCTACGACATCCCGACCGCGCTCGTGATCTTTCTCGCTTGGGCGGTCGGCGAGAGCTTCGCGCGCGAACGTTGGGGCGAGCGCCTCGCGTCGTTCGATGCGATCCTGCGCCGCGATCCGTTCAATGCGACGGTCGGCCGTTCGCTGCTGAACGGCGTGCTGTTCACGCCGGCGATCGCCGCGGCGGCGTTTCTCATCGGGATGATTCCGATCGCGTTGAAGCTGGGCCGCCCGTCGATCGGCCCCGCCACGGAGTCCATCGTCGGCCTCGGCGGCCCGCTGATGGCCGTGATCTCCGGCGCGAGCGACGCGCTGATCTTCAGCGTGTGCGGCGTGCTGTTCACGCTCGCGGCGCTGAACCGTCGCCGGATGCTGTGGCTCGGCATCGTGCTCGCGACCGTGTTGGCGAGCGTGGCCGGCATCGCGGAGATCCCGCTCGATCCGAACGTGACGCGGATGCTCTTCGGCTTCGGCGCCGGCCTCGCGGTCGTGATCGTGTTCCTGAAGTTCGACCTGCTCGCGAGCGCCGTCGCGCTGTTCGGCGGCTCGACGCTCGTGGCGGCGCTGCCGCTGGCCAGCATCGCGCAGGGCTCGATGCAGCGCGAGCTGAACTGGACGATCGCCATTCCCTTGGTCGTCATCGCGGTCTTCGCCATCGCCGCGCGCCTCACCGGACGCGAGGTCGTCTATACGTACGAAGATCTCGCGCCGCACGTGAAACGCATCATCGAACGCGAGCGCGTGAAGGCGGAGATCGACGCGGCGAACCGCATCCAGGCCGCGCTGCTGCCGCTCGACACGCCGTCCCTCGCCGGCGCCTCGGTCGCGTCGCACTACCGCGCCGCGACGGAGATCGGCGGCGACTACTTCGACTTCCTCCCCCAGCCTTCGGGCGAGATCGGCATCGCATTCGGCGACGTCTCCGGCCACGGCCTCACCTCGGGCATCGTGATGGCGATGGCAAAGTCCGCGCTGCTCGTGCAGGTCGACTACGACCCGTCGCCACGCGCGGTGCTTTCGGTGCTGAACGACATCGTGATGAAGACCGCGCCGAAACGCATCCTGATGACGTTCTTCTTCGGCGTGCTCGATCCCCGCGCGCAACAGCTGCGGTTCTCCTCCGCCGGCCATCTCGATCCGTACGTGTACCGCGCCGCGTCGCGCAAGCTCGAGGCGCTGTCCTCGTGGGGCTTCCCCCTCGGCGTCCGCCGCCGCGATCCGTTCCAGGAGCACACCGTGGATTTCGCCGCCGGCGACCGCCTCATTCTCTATAGCGACGGCCTGATCGAAGCCGTGGACGACGACGGCGAGCCGTTCGGCTTCGAACGCTTCGAGAAGACGCTGCTCGAGCACGGCAAGGGCACCGCGGACGACATCAAACGCGCGCTGCTGAGCTCGATCCGGAAGTTCACCCGCAACCGTCCCCCCGAGGATGACCAGACGCTCGTGGTGGTGTCGTTCGATGAGGTTGCGGCCGGACGGGCCGTGCCGAAGGTCGAAGACATCATGGTGAGTGAGACGGTGAATTGAGCCAACCGCCGCGCCGGTAGGCCACAGCTCACCGCTTTGCACGTAGGGCCGGCTCTCAGCCGGCCGCAGTCGAGATTGATGCGGCGGGCCTCGCCCGCCGCGTCCATGGCTTCTTGGGCCGGCTGGGGAGCCGGGCCTACGTTGACAAGCGCCCCACGAGGATCTCCCCGCACGAGCGCTCCTCGCCCTCGTCAGGAGATCCTTCACAGTCTTCGCTGTTCAGGATGACACCGCGCCGTAAAGGCGATTGCGCCCGCTCCACACTGGCGGATTCCTCAGTCGGGGAGTCGGCAGCTTCCGCGGAACGTCGTCCGGTCGGTCGCGAATTCACTCCTCCCCGCATACAATCCGCGCCCTATGGCGAAACCCGAAGTTCCGAACAAAGTCATCTACTCCATGGTCGGAGTCTCGAAGTACTACGACAAGAAGCAGGTCCTCAAGGACATCTACCTGTCGTATTTCTACGGGGCGAAGATCGGCGTCATCGGCCTCAACGGCTCCGGCAAGTCCTCTCTCCTCCGCATCCTCGCCGGCCAGGACAAAGACCATCTCGGCGAGACCGTGCTCTCGCCCGGCCACACCGTCGGCTTCCTCGAGCAGGAGCCGCAGCTCGATCCGACGAAGACGGTGCGCCAGATCGTCGAGGAAGGCGTGCAGGAGACGGTCGACCTTCTCAAGGAATTCGACGAGATCAACAACGCATTCGGCGATCCCGACGCGGACATGGACAAGCTCATGGACCGCCAGGCGAAAGTGCAGGACAAGCTCGACGCCGCCGGCGCGTGGGATCTCGACTCCAAGCTGGAGATGGCGATGGACGCGCTCCGTTGCCCGCCGGGCGACACGGTCATCGGCACGCTGAGCGGCGGCGAGAAACGCCGCGTCGCGCTCTGCCGCCTTCTGCTCCAGGCGCCGGACATCCTCCTCCTCGACGAGCCGACGAACCACCTCGACGCGGAAAGCGTCCAGTGGCTCGAACAGCATCTCCAGAAGTACGCCGGCACCGTCATCGCCGTCACCCACGACCGCTACTTCCTCGACAACGTCGCGGGCTGGATCCTGGAGCTCGACCGCGGCCAGGGCATCCCCTGGCAGGGCAACTACTCCTCGTGGCTGGAGCAGAAGCAGACGCGCCTGCAGCAGGAAGAGAAGGCCGAGTCACAGCGCCAGAAAACGCTGGAGCGCGAGCTGGACTGGATCCGCATGTCGCCGAAGGGGCGCCACGCGAAAGGCAAGGCGCGGATCAACGCGTACGAGAGCCTGCTCGAGCAGGAGACGCAGCAGAAGATCAACGAGCTGGAGATCTACATCCCGCCCGGCCCGCGCCTCGGCAACGTC
>JAFAVZ010000503.1 GCA_019242175.1 Acidobacteriota bacterium | reverse complement strand
CGCTGGAGCTCGGCGGCAAGTCGCCAGTCATCGTCGAGAAGACGGCCGACCTCGATGCGACGGCGAAACGCGTTGCGTGGGGCAAGTTCTTCAACGACGGGCAGGTGTGCATCGCGCCCGACTATCTCCTCGTCGACGAGAGCATCCGCGCGCCGTTCATCGAGAAGCTGAAGGCGCAGATCGAGGCGATGTCGGCGGAAGGCTCGCGCGGCGTGATCGTGAACGAGCGCCACGCGCATCGCATCCAGGGTCTCGTCGACGGTGCGGTGCGCGACGGCGCGGAAGTGCTCGCGGGCGGATCGGGCCCCGACGCGCGCGGCCTCGCGCCGACCGTGCTGGCGAACGTGAGGCCGGACGCGCCGGTGATGCGCGAGGAGATCTTCGGCCCGGTACTGCCGCTCCTCACGTTCCGCAATCTCGACGATGCCTTGCGCGAGATCGACGCGCGGGAGAAGCCGCTCGTGCTCTATCTCTTCACGAAGAGCCGCCGCGTGATCGAAGACGTGCTGGCGAAGACGCGCGCCGGCGGAACGGCGATCAATCACACGATGCTCCACTTCTATCAGCTCAACCTGCCGTTCGGCGGCATCGGCAACAGCGGCGTCGGAAAAGGTCACGGCTTCTTCGGCTTCGAGGCGTTCTCGAACGCGCGCGGCGTGCTCGAGCAGCGGCTGCCGTTCAGCACGATCGAGCTGATGTTCCCGCCGTACACGAAGCTCAAGCAGAAGTTCATCGACCTCACGCTGCGCTGGTTCTGACCGCGACGTCGACCGTGTCGATGCTGAGGCTCGCCGCGGTTCCTTCGACGCGGAGGAGCAGCGTGATCGCGATGTTCTGCGCGCCCGCGCCGAGGCGGATGGTGGTGACGGCCTGGATGGCTTCGTCGCGGACGTCGTCGAACGGAATCGTGAGACGCCAAGGACCGATGCTGGCGAAGAGCGTCGCACGCGCGGGCGGCGCGGTGCGCACCCAGCCGCGCAGGTGCACGTCGGCGTCGCACGATTGGTCGGCGGTGACGGGAAGGACGACGGAGCCGAGCCAGAGATCGCTGCGGTGCGGATCCGAGCTGAGCGTTTGCGCGCGCGCGTCGTCGAAGAGGATGGAGCCGTGCGCGACGGTCATCCTCTGGCTCCCCGACAACCGCGGGACGTGGTACTCCGGCATGCCCCACACGACCGCCATGCAAATCTCTCGGTTGACTTAGAGAGACGCCGCGACGCGATTCCCTGTTAGCGTTGCAGGCGATGTTCACGATTCGCCGCGCCGTTCCGTCCGACGCCGCACCGCTCGCCGCCCTCGGCGCGCGCACGTTCTCCGACACGTTCGCCGCGCACAACACCGTCGAAGATCTGGCGGCCTATCTCGCCCAGACCTACGGCGAGGCGCAGCAGCGGCAGGAGATCGAGGATCTGAACGGCATCACGCTGCTCGGCGAGGAGTGTTCATTGCCGATGACGTCGCCGGAGTCTGTCGTGTTCGCCAAGGAAGAGCAGAAGGTGAGGTTGGGCGAAGGCTGGGCCAACCGCAGCCGGCCGTGCCGGCCGATCGCCTTCGCCCAGCTCCGCCTCGGCGAGGCGCCGGCATGCGTCGAAGGCGCGCGGCCGGTGGAGCTCGCGCGCTTCTACGTCGACCGCGGCTTTCACGGACGGGGCATCGCGCAGCAGTTGATGGAAGCCGTCCGCAACGCCGCGCGCAACCTCGGCGGCGAAACGCTCTGGCTCGGCGTGTGGGAGCACAATCCGCGCGCGATCCGCTTCTACGAAAAGTGTGGCTTCGAGGACGTCGGCTCGCACGGCTTCTTCGTCGGGAGCGATCTGCAGACGGACCGGGTGATGGTGGACCGCCGATGATCGATCACTTCCTCCTCGGCGTCCCTTCGCTGGCGACGGCGGTTCCGCTGTTCGAGTCGCTGACCGGTGTGCGTCCGGTGTTCGGCGGCCGCCATCCGAACCGCGGCACCGAAAACGCGCTCCTCTCCCTCGGCGACGGCATCTACCTCGAGCTGATCGCGCCGCAGCCGGAGCCCGATGCCTACGACGATCTCGTCCACCGATTGCTCGCGCTGACCGAGCCGCGCCTGGTGTGGTGGGCGGCGCGCACGACCGACATCGCCGCACTCCGCGACCGCCTCGGCGAAGGCGAGCTGCGCCCCGGCGCCCGCTTGACGCCGGAAGGCGCGCGCCTGGAGTGGACGACGCTCGCGCCGACGCTTCCCCGCGCACCGTTTTTCATCGAGTGGGGCGCCGGCACCGTGCATCCGTCGATGTCCGCACCCCGCGGCTGCTCGCTCGTGTCGTTCGACGTCGCCGATCCCGACGCCGCGACGCTGAACGCGTTGCTGCGGGCGGGGGAGGTGGGGGTGGAGGCGGGGGAGGGAAGAGCGGAGCTGCGGCTCACGATCTCGACAGACCGCGGCGAGCTGCGCTTCACATCGTAGGGCCGGCTCTCCAGCCGGCCCAATCAACAATGTCGCGGCCGGCGATGCCGGCCGCATCGTTCTCGACCGCGGCCGGCTAGAGAGCCGGCCCTACGTTCGAGCTCTGCGGTCGTGAACTTCTGCGTGACGGTCGTGCAAAGCGCGCGCGGGCGTGTTATGACGCCGCGTCATGAAAAGACTGATCTGCGTGCTCATGCTCCTGGCGGCGGCCGCGACGGCTTCCGCGCAGGAAAATCTCACCCGGCTGCTCCGCCAGCCGGACATCGCCGGCGACAAGATCGCCTTCGTCTACGGCGGCGACATCTGGATCGTCTCCGCGAACGGCGGCGACGCGCGGCGCCTCACCTCCGATGACGGCCTGGAGCTCTTCCCGAAGTTCTCGCCGGACGGCAAGTGGATCGCCTACACGGGCGAGTACAGCGGAACGAAGCAGGTCTACATCATCAGCGCCGACGGCGGGCAGCCGCGGCAGCTGACGTTCTACAACGACATCGGCAACAACGTCCCGCCTCGGGGCGGCATCGACAACCGCGTCGTCGACTGGTCTCCGGACGGCAAGAACGTCCTCTTCCTCCCGCACCGCCTCCCGTGGTCGGACCGCATGCCGGTTCCCTACATCGTCCCCGCCGCGGGCGGCATGGAGACGCAGCTCGCGATCCCGGAAGGCAGCGGCGGCGCCTACTCGCCGGACGGCAGGAAGATCGTCTACACGCCGATCGAGCGCGAGTTCCGCACCTGGAAGCGTTACCGCGGCGGCCGCGCGCAGGACGTCTGGATTTACGACCTGCAGACGAACAAGGCCGAGCAGATCACGAACACGAAGGAGACCGAGAACCAGCCGATGTGGGTCGGCAACACGATCTACTTCACGTCCGACCGCGACGCCGACAAGAAGCTCAATCTCTACTCCTACGACCTCGGCTCGAAGCAGACGAAGAAGGTGACGGACCACAAAGACTGGGACGTCCTCTGGCCGTCGAGCGACCAGCAGACGGTCGTCTATGAAAACGGCGGCTACATCTGGAAGTTCGACACGAAGACGGGCAGGGACGAACGCGTTCCCATCCGCGTCTTCGGCGACTTCAAGAACACGCTGCCCCAGTTCCGCAACGTGAAAGAGACGATCGAGTCGTGGGACATCTCCCCGACCGGCGCCCGAGGCGTCTTCACCGCCCGCGGCGAGATCTTCACCGTGCCGGCGAAGAACGGCGAAGTGCGCAACCTGACGAACACGCCGGGCGTGCGCGAGATGGACGCGAGCTGGTCGCCGGACGGCCGCTGGATCGCCTATCTCTCCGACCGCAGCGGCGACGAATACGAGATCTTCGTCCGCCCCGCCGACGGCACGGGCGAGGAGCGCCGCCTCACCTCCAACGGCAAGTCGTGGCGCTTCCCGCCGCGTTGGTCGCCGGACAGCAAGTCGCTCGTCTACTCGGACAAGGACCACGACCTCCAGATCGTCGACGTCGCGTCGGGCAAGGTGACGCGGGTCGACCACGGGGATTACGGCGACATCATGTGGTACCGCTGGTCGCCCGACTCGAAGTGGGTCACGTACACGAAGAACAACGAAGTACGTTTCTCGGTGATCTACGCGTACAACGTCGGCGACAACAAATCGTCCGCGCTCACCAGCGGCATGACCGACGACAACGAGCCGACGTTCGATCCGAAGGGCCGCTACCTCTATTTCACGTCCAATCGCGACTTCAACCTGACGTTCAGCGCGTTCGAGTTCAATTACGTCTACACGAACCCGACGCGCGTTTACGTCGCCGTCCTCGGGAACGACGGCCCGGCGCTTTTCCTCCCGCAGTCGGACGACGAAAAGGCCGCCGCGGAAAAGACCTCCTCCTCCACGCCGCCCGCCCCGACGCCGGCCGCGCCGGCGGCGGACGACAAGGACAAGAAGGACGAGAAGAAGCCCGCCGCGGTCAATGTGAAGATCGATGTCGCCGGCTTCGAGTCGCGCGTCCGGGCCATCCCGGGCGCCTCGGGCAATTACCGCACGCTCAATGCGACGCCCGGCGGCGTGCTCTATCTCACCGGCGAAGGTCCGAAAACCTCACTCCGTTTCTACAATCTCGACGATCGTAAGGAAGAGACGATCCTCGATGGCGTGCGCGGTTATGAGTTGTCCGCAGACGGGCAGAAGGTTCTGGCTCAGTCGGGCAATGACTACGCGATCGTCTCCGTGAAACCGGGACAGAAGGCCGCCGACGGTACGCTCAATCTCGACCGCATGGAGATGAAGGTTGATCCTCGCGCCGAATGGGCGCAGGAGTTCACCGACGCGTGGCGTTTGCTGCGCGACTGGTTCTATGACCCGAACATGCACGGCGTGAACTGGCCGGCGATCCGCGCGCGCTATGGCGAGCTCGTTCCTTACATCGCCCACCGCGCCGACCTCGACTACATCCTCGGGGAAGTCGCGGGCGAGGTGAACTCCGGCCACGTCTATGTCGAGACCGCCGACGACTGGAAGGTCAAGCGCGTCGAGAACGGCCTCCTGGGCGCGGACATCGTCAGCGATCCCTCAGGCTACTTCAGAGTCCGCAAGATTTACCCGGGCGAGAACTGGCAGGAGGCGTTCCGTTCGCCGTTCACTGAGCCGGGCGTCAAGGTCAAGGAAGGCGATTACATCCTCGCCGTCGATGGCGTCTCGACGAAAGGCGTCGACAACTTCTATCGCTTGCTCGAGAACAAGGCCGGCCGGGTCGTGACGTTACAGGTCAATGGCTCGGCCAATACCGCTGGCGCGCGTGACGAGCGGGTGCGGCCCATCTCCAAGGAAACGAACGTTCGGTATCTCGATTGGGTCCGTTCCCGCCGGGAAATGGTCGATCGTCTCTCTGGCGGACGCATCGGGTACATCCATTTGCCCAATACGGCGGTCGAGGGCAACCGCGAGCTTTTCAAGTACTTCTATCCCCAGGTCAACAAAGACGCACTCATCATTGATGACCGCTACAACGGCGGCGGCTTCATCCCGGACCGCATGGTCGAGCTCCTCGACCGCCCGATCCTCAATTACTGGGTGCGCCGCGGTGAGAAGCCGGGCATGACGCCGGCTTTTGCCCACCAGGGTCCGAAGGCGATGCTCATCAATGGATATTCGGCCTCGGGCGGCGATGCGCTTCCTTATTACTTTCACAAGCGCCAGCTCGGCACGCTCATTGGGACGCGTACCTGGGGCGGGCTCATCGGTTTGTCGGGAAATCCGGGATTGATGGACGGCGGGTCCATCGAAGTCCCGCAGTTCCGTTTCCTCGATACGGAAGGGATGTGGGCGGTGGAAGGCGTCGGCGTCTCGCCCGACATCGAAGTCGTCGACCGTCCGGACCTCGTCGTGGCCGGTCACGACCCGTCGTTGGAGAAGGCGATCGACGTTCTTCTGCAGCAACTGAAAGAGCATCCGCCGGTCAAGGTGACGGTCCCGGCAGCACCCAATATCCCTTAATCGGGGTCTGTAATCGTTTTCATTGAGGCCGGCTCATAGGAGCCGGCCTTTTTGTTGCCGAATGTTCCATTGTTGTGTTGATGCACATCACGTTCTGAGTCTTCAATTGGGAGAGAATGCTGCATGGACAGACACGGATGGGACCCCAATTGAAAGTTGTCGGATTTACCTGACAACAGAGAACTTAGTAAGGGAATTATGAAAAGGAGTCCCCCGAAACTCTGGGGACTATCGCGGATTTCGTGATCGTCACCAAGGCCCGGCGCACGCATGAGCGGACAATCATGCCCGCGGCCGCTGGAGCCAGTTGCCAGATTGTGAGGTGAAGGCAGATGGCGGAGATGAGCTCACGACTATTGAGGGAAGGGGAGGAGGAGGGTCGGTTGGCGGCGTTGCGCCGCTACGAGATTCTCGACACCGCCCCTGAGCCGGCGTTCGACGACATCGTCGCGCTTGCGTCACGGCTCTGTGGAGTGCCGATCGCGCTCGTCGTCTTGATCGACGAGACGCGGGCCTGGATGAAAGCCGGAGTGGGCATTCCCCTTTCGGCGATCCCGCGCGATCTGGCCTTCTGTAAAGACACGATCCGGCAGCGGGCCATGCTGGTCCACGAGGATCTTTCCGGCGATCCGCGATTCTCGGACAACCCGCTCGTCGCCGGGCCGCTCGGCGTGCGCTTCTACGCCGGCGCGCCGCTCGTCACGAACGAGGGCTTCGCCATCGGAACGCTGTGCGTGCTGGACAGCCAGCCGCACACGCTGACCGAGGTCCAGCGGCTCGCGCTGTCCGTCCTCCGCGATCAGGTCATGGCCCAGATCGAGCTGCGCCAGCAACTGACCCAGGCGCTCTCGCTGTCCGAGGAGCTCGAGGGGCGGGTGCTCGACCGCACGCGCGCCTTGTATGAAGAGAACATGCGCCGTTGCGCCGCGGAAGGCGAGCTTCGCGCGCTGTCGCTCCGCCTCCTCTCCATCCAGGAAGAAGAGCGCACCCGCCTCGCCCGCGAAGTCCACGACAACCTCGGTCAGGAGCTGACCGCCCTTTCGATGTCGCTGCATCGCCTGACCCGCCTCACCGCGCAGACGCCCGATTGCCTCGACGTCGTCGCCTCGATGGAGCAGACGATCCAGGAGACGATCGAGAGCGTGCGCCGCATCGCCCGCGAGCTGCGGCCCGCGGCCCTCGATGACCTCGGCCTCGTCTCCGCCATCCGCTGCGAGCTGAAACGCGTCGCGGACCGGGCCGACCTCCGCGCCACGCTCTGCGCGCAGGAAGGCATCGACGCCATCCCTCGCGAGCACGCCACCGCGCTCTACCGCATCTTCCAGGAGGCTTTGACGAACATCGTTCGCCACGCCGACGCGCGCCACGTCGAGGTGCTCCTGCGGAAGGAAGACCGCGCCCTCGACATGACCATTCGCGACGACGGGATCGGCGTCGATCCCGAGGTGGCGAAGCACTCCACTTCGCTGGGCTTGATCGGCATCCGCGAACGCGCCCATCAACTCGGCGGCGTCATGAGCCTGATGCCGCATCCGGACGGCGGCACCCTCCTTCGCGTCACTCTGCCCACCACGCAGCTTCGCGAGGGAACGGAATGCCTCGCATCCTGATCGTCGACGATCACGAGCTGGTGCGACACGGGATGCGGGCGTTGTTGCAGGAGTCGCCGATCCAGTACGAGATCGGCGAGGCGAGGAATGGCACCGAGGCGGTGAACCTGCTGCGCGCGCAGCATTGGGACCTGTTGATCCTCGACCTCTCCTTGCCCGACCGGGCGGGCATGGAGATGCTCCGCGACGTCAAAGAGCAGTTCAGCAATCTGCCGGTCCTCATCTGCAGCGGCCATCACGAGTCGGACTATGCGGTGCGCGCCTTGCGCGCCGGCGCGTCGGCGTATGTGCCGAAGAGCTCGGCCGCGGACGAATTGCTCGTCGCCGTCGACAAGGCGATGCGCGGCAAGCGCTACATCCAGCCCGCGCTCGCGGAAAGGCTGGCCGAGGAGATGGTGGGCGGCGATTTGACGTCGTCCCTGCACGACAAGCTGACCGATCGGGAGCTCGACGTTCTGCGCCTCATCGGCGCGGGGAAGAGCAACGGCGAAATCGGGAAAGTGCTCTTCATCAGCATCAAGACGGTGAGCACCCACAGGGCGAACATCCTGCGCAAGCTCGGCATGCAGAGCAATGCGGACTTGATCCGGTACGCGATCCGCAATAATCTCGTCGGCTGATCGTCACGCGATCAGGGTTCCCGCGGTCCGATCCAGCAATCGGACTGATTCCCGTGTGTTACTCGGACGAATTTTGATGCTTTCGCGCCTGCGCGGAGCTAATATGGATTTGTCCAATGCCAGAAGTCCGGATTGACGATATGCGGATTCTCGTTGTGGACGACCACGCCACATTCCGGAACAGCGTGAAAACGCTGATGCAGAGCGGGTCTCGTCTCTGTACGATCGAAGAGGCGTCCGGCGGGACGGAAGCCCTTCATGCCCTGGAAGAACAACACATCGACGTCATTACGCTCGATCTCTCCCTCGGCAATGAAAGCGGTCTGGATCTCCTCCGTTCCATCCATCAGTTGCATCCCGACGTTCCGGTTTTGATGCTCACCTTTCGCAGCGGCGCCGAATACGCGGAGCGCAGTCGAAATCTCGGCGCCCGCGGTTATTTGCGCAAGGATCTGGCGGCCAGCGAGCTCCCCTTCGCCATCGACGAAGTGATGGCCGGACGCGTCTATGACTCCGAGGCCCGCCTCCCGCGCGTCTGATCGGGCATCAGACAAATTCCTAGAGCCTTCCGGAGCTCCTTCCGGTTCCGAATCGGAATGGCGCCGATAGTTAACGGAACGACTTAGCTCCATCTTTCGCGGTATGCGTATCGCGAAAGGGGATGTCATGAAGTCGGCCTCATTGAGGGTGGCTCTCGCACTAGTCGTTTTGACC
>JAFAVZ010000485.1 GCA_019242175.1 Acidobacteriota bacterium | reverse complement strand
CCAGCGCGCCCCCGACGTACGCCGCTCCCACTCCCAAGCCTCAGAAGGAACCGATGCACCAGACGATGACAGCCCCGACCGTAGACGAAGCCGTCCGCTTCGTCAACGACGCCGAGACCCGCCTGGCCGAGATGAACGTCGAAGCCAACCGCGCCGCGTGGGTGGCGGAAAACTTCATCACCCATGACACGCAAATCCTCACCGCCAAGGCGAACGAGAAGCAAATCGCCCTCGGCGTCGAGCTGGCGAAGGCAGCCGCGCGCTTCGACACGGTGAAGGACCTGCCGCCGGACGTGCGGCGCAAGCTCGACCTCATCAAGCTCGCGCTCACGACGCCCGGGCCGTCGGACAAATCGCGCACGGCCGAGATGGCCCAGATCGCCGCCGAGATGGACGCGCTGTACGGCGGCGGCAAGTACCAGGGCCGCGACGGCAAGCCGGTCGACATCAACGAGACGACCCGGATCATGCGCACGAGCCGCGATCCGCAGGAGCTGCTCGAGGCGTGGGCCGGCTGGCACACGATCTCCCGCCCGATGAAGCCGAAGTACGCGCGCTTCGTGGAGCTGACGAACGAAGGCGCGCGCGAGCTCGGCTACAAAGACGCCGGCGCGATGTGGCGCTCCAAGTACGACATGCAGCCCGACGCGTTCGCGGGCGAGATGGACCGCCTCTGGGGCCAGGTCAAGCCGCTCTACGACTCGCTCCATTGCTACGTGCGCTGGAATCTGACGAAGAAGTACGGCGAGAAAGTCGTCCCGCCGGGCAAGCCGATCCCGGCCCACCTCCTCGGCAACATCTGGGCGCAGGAGTGGGGCAACATCTACGACATCGTGGAGCCGCAGGGCGCGAGCCGCGGCTTCGATCTCACCGAGATCCTGAAGGAGAAGAAGGATCTGGACGAGATCGGGATGGCGAAGATGGGCGAGCATTTCTTCACCTCGCTCGGCTTCGCTCCGCTGCCGCAGACGTTCTGGGAGCGCTCGCTCTTCGTGAAGCCGCGCGACCGCGAAGTCGTGTGCCACGCCTCGGCGTGGGACGTCGACGACGTGAACGACCTGCGCGTGAAGATGTGCATCGAGAAGACGGCCGACGACTTCACGACGATCCACCACGAGCTCGGCCACAACTTCTATCAGCGCGCTTACAACACGCAGCCGTACCTCTATAAGAGCTCGGCGAACGACGGCTTCCACGAGGCGGTCGGCGACACGATCGCGCTCTCCGTCACGCCCGCTTACCTCGTGAAGATCGGCCTCCTGGACAAGGAGCCGCCGGCTTCCTCGGACATCCCGCTCCTGCTGCGCGACGCTTTGGACAAAGTCGCGTTCCTGCCGTTCGGGATCATGATCGACAAGTGGCGTTGGAAGGTGTTCTCCGGCGAGGTGAAGCCGGCGCAGTACAACGATGCATGGTGGGAGCTGCGGCGCCAGTACCAGGGCATCGCGCCGGCGCTTCCGCGCGGCGAGTCGGAGTTCGACGCCGGCGCGAAGTACCACATCGCCGCGAACGTGCCTTACGCGCGCTATTTCCTGGCCCGCATCCTCCAGTTCCAGTTCCACCGCGCGCTTTGCCGCGTCGCGGGGCAGACCGGCCCGCTGAATCGCTGCTCGATCTACGACAACAAGATCGCCGGCGATGCGCTGAACAAGATGCTGGCGATGGGCCAGAGCAAGCCTTGGCCGGACGCGCTCGCGGCGCTGAGCGGCGAGAAGCAGATGGACGCGACGGCGATGCTGGACTACTTCCAGCCGCTCAAGCTGTGGCTGGATCAGCAGAACCAGGGACAAAAGTGCGGTTGGTAAAAAAATGTAGGGCCGGCTCTCCAGCCGGCCCAATATCGATGCTGGGCCGGCTGGAGAGCCGGCCCTACGTTTTGGGGAGCTATCGTTGCGGCAACGCGCGCGCAACGATGCAGTGAGAAACGTGGGGACCGGCTTCAGCCGGTCCCGGGGCGGGCCGAAGCCCGCCCCCACGTTCGTTCATCCCGAGTAGCGTTCCTTCAACGTCCGTAAATGATGCAGTGAGAAACGTGGGGACCGGCTTCAGCCGGTCCCGGGGCGGGCTGAAGCCCGCCCCCACGTTCGTTCATCCCAAGTAGCGTTCGTTCACCGTCCGTAAATGATGCAGTTCGTGGCCTGCGACGTGGAACGCCAGGCCACGAACGGACGCCTCGTAGCCATTCACCATCCCTCGCCGCAGCCACTCCTCCTCCGTCAGCGCCGTGAAGAATGCGAGCGAGGCGGCGCGCACGGAGCGGTATTCGTCGAGCAGCGAGTCCATCGTCCGTTGCTCGAAGTGCGTCGCGGCGACGTAATCGTTCTCTTCGAACCCGGGCAGCGGACGCGGCTCCCGTCGGGCGACGCAGAGCGCGCGGTAGGCGAAGATCCGTTCGTCGTCGATGAGATGACCGACGACTTCCTTCAGCGTCCACTTGCCCGGCGCGTACGTGAGGCCGTCGACGTTGCCGAGCGAGGACAGCAGCGCGACGACATGCTCGCCTTGCGCGCGAAGGACGGCCACGGCGTCGTCGCCGAGGACGTAGTCGATGTCGGATTGTGCGTAGTCGGCGTATTCGCCGCGTTCAGGACGTCCGGACTTCATGGCGCGTCAACGATATCCCGGCCGCGAACACGATGCATCCCACGACAGCCGGCGCGAGATGGAACGCGTCGGTGTAGCCGATCAACGGATGCACGCCGATCGCGCAGAAGAAGCCGGCGACGCCAGCCGCGATCAACGCCTGCGTGAGGTTGCGCGACGGACGGCCGAACAGCACGGCGAGGAACATCGCGATGCCGCACGAGACCAGTGCGCCGCCGAAGCCGGCGCGGTCGTGGGCGATGAGCGGCACGAGATGCGGGTTGAACGCGCGCAGCTCCGTGGCGGTCGTGCGCATGAACGTCAGATCCGTCGGCACGAACACCGCCGTCATCCCCACGGTCATGATCGTCAGGCCCGCGGCCATGATGCCGACGGTCGCGCCGAGGAGCAGGAGACGGGCGATGCCCGCCTGGGTGCGGAAGTCGAGCGGCAGCGGACGCACGCTTTCCCGGCGCAGGCGCCGCGTCGCGAAGAGACCGGCGGCGAACAGCGGAAGGATGCCGAGCGTCGCCGCGCCGTGCCACGTGTCGAGATAGCCGTAGCCGAGGTAGGTGAGAAAGCTGAGGAAGCCGGCGGTGCCGCTGGCGGCGATCGCCCACCACGCCCACGACTCGCCGCGCCGCAGGGGAAATTCGGTGAGCCAGAGGTACATCACCCCGATCGCGATCAACACGCCGCCGAACGAGACGCGGTCGTGGATCATGAAGTGGACGACGCGGCAGCCGTGCAGCGAACAGAGCTCACGCGCGGTGATGCCGAGGAAGTCGGTGTCGTGGGGGAGGAATTGGCCGGTGGCGGCCTGGAACAACGCGAACGCGCCGGAACCGATGAGCGTCAGCGCGGCGAGCTTGAGGATGGCGCGGCCGTCGCCGACGAGCGTCTCGTAGAAGCCTGCGTCGCGTTCGCTCATGGCGCGACCATCATAAAAACAAAACGGGACAGCGTTGCGCTGTCCCGTTCGGTTGGTTGGTTGTTTTGGGTTGCTCAGATGAGGGTGACGTTCGCCGCCTGCAGACCCTTCGGTCCACGGGTGATCTCGAACTCGACATGCGCGCCCTCGGCGAGGGAGCGGAAGCCGTTGCCCTGGATCGCGGTGAAGTGCACGAAGACGTCCTCGCCTCCATCGGTCGTGATGAAGCCGAAGCCCTTCGCATCATTGAACCACTTGACGGTACCGGTGCTTTTCATTGGTTGAATCTCCTTTTTTCTGTGCTGCCGTTGCGGAGACTCTGAACCGGTGGTCCGTGTTTCTCCCTCTCAGCAAATCACGTATTCGCGACCGGACAACGCGAGGGGATCGAAATCAATTCCGTGTAAAGCCCGCCATGGCGAACTCTCTTCGCAGCACTCCATAAACCTCGATGTCGAGGTATTCGCCATCCTTCTTCACGTCCTCGCGAAGTTTCCCTTCGTGACGCATTCCAAGCTTCTGCATCACCTTTCCGGACGCCGGATTCCGCGAGAAATGAAGCGCCTCGATGCGGTGCAGACTCCAATGCTCGAACCCGTACCGCATCAGTTCGGCCGCCGCCTCGGTCGCATAGCCGCGGCCCCAAAACGGAACGCCGATCCAGTAGCCGAGCTCGGCTTTGTCATGGGCGAGCTTCAACATCAATCCCATCGTCCCGGCCAGCTCGCCGGTCTCTCGCACGGTGATGGCGAGGACCAGCTCGCGCTCTTCGTCCAGCCACGCCTGATGCTTCCCCATCCACTCCTCGGCCGCGCCGTCGGGATAAGGGTGCGGGATCGTGAGCGTGCCCGCCGCGATCTCGCGGTCGCCGGCCAGACGCTGGACGTCGGCGGCATCGGCAGGAACGAACGGGCGGAGGATCAGGCGTTCGGTGGTCAGCGTAGGAAACGACTTCATCCGAGCGATTGTACGAATTCACGCACGCGCAATTCGATCTCGTCCTCGGCATCGGCGGCCTGCACGCGATCGCGTTCGACCGCATCGAGAATCGAGCGCACCGCGCGCCACGCCTCTCCCCGCTCGCTCGTCTCCACCAGCAGCTTCGTCGGATCGAGCTCCCGCACCTGCAGCAGCTCGATGAGCAGCTCCCGAATCTGCGCCGGCGATCGCCCTTCGATGATGTCCCGCGTCGTGCGCCGCACGCGCTGCTGACGAATCAGGCGCGGGATGACGAACATCGCCAGGAGCGCGACCGCCAAAGCCGCGGCGGCAGCCGTTCCGAGGACGCGACGGGAGAACGGCGGCGGCGTGCCGCTGCCGGGCGGGAGGGCGTGGGGCGGCGGAGCGACGGTCGAGACGTCGAGCGTCGAGCCTTCGCATCGCAGCTCGCGACGCTCGCCGCTGCCCGGCAGGAACGCCGTCGCCACGAGCGGCGGGATCGCCAACTTTCCGCTGCGCGCGGGGAAGATCACGTACTTCCACGTGCGGCGCATCCGCGCGTCGTCGGCGTTCTTGTCGAGGACGACCGTCCCTTCCTGCACCTGCACGTCGCCGTCGATGCGCCCGGTCCAATGCGGCGCCGGCGCGCCGCGCAGATTGCCGCGGCCCAGCATCGCGACGTCGACCACGACCGGCCCGCCGCTCTTCTGCTTCGGCCGGCCACAAGCCATCGAGACGTCTCCCACGACGTCGACCGCCGGCCCGGCGGGCAACGGCACGACGTCCACGGCCGCCATCGCCGACGAATACCGCACCTCGGTCAGCGAGCCTTCGAACATCCCGAACGGCCCGGTGTCGATGCGATGCATCACCGCCGCGAGCATGTCCATCCCCGCGATCGGCAGCTTGCCCGCGCGCAGCGGGAAGAGCGCGATGCGCCGCACGACGAGCTTCTGCAGGACGCGGTCGTCGACGAGCTCGTGCGTCGGCACTTCATTGCGTACGTCGAGCTCCTCGGTCCAGAAGTCGGGGAGCTTCGGCACTTTCGTGATGCGGTAGTCCTGCACGTTCGCGGCGTTGTAGAGCGTCCACGTCGCGATGACCGGCTCGCCGACATACGCCTGCTGCTTGTCGAGGCTGACTACGACGAAGAACGGATCGCGCCCCGTCGCCAGCAGCTCGCGCAGGATCGCCCCCGGATCGTTCGTGCCCGCGGCGCGGTCAGGCACGATCTGGATCGCGACCGGCGCGAGCACGTCGCGCTGCCCGCCCTCGCCCATCACGACGACCGGCCCCGCGAGCGCCGCCCCCGGCGCCGCCGCGCGCGCCATGAAACGAAAGACCTTGCGCCGGATGACCGTGCCGTTGATCCACGAGAATTCCGAGGACACCGCGGGCGGATCGATGATGACGAGGTTCTGCGTCGGCAACTTGACGTTGTCGAGCGCCGCAAATCCGTTCTCGAGCGAGACGGTGATGATGATGGTTTCGTCGACGCGCGCCGTGCTGCGATCGACGCTCAGCTCGTTCGCGAAAAGAGGGAACGCCAAGAGCAGGAAGAGCAAAACGTAGGGCCGGCTCTCCAGCCGGCCCGATGTCGATGCTGGGCCGGCTGGAGAGCCGGCCCTACATTTCCCGCTCACCATCCGACCTTCTGCCTGCCGGCGCGTTGGCGTTTCATCCGCGCCAGCTCTTCCTGCTCCTGTTGCTGCACGCTGCGCAGAAGCGAATCGAGCTGCGACTCCCCGCCTTCCGACGGCGTCGTCTGCTGGCCCTCGCCCATGCTCTTCGGCGCGGGCTTCTGGCGATTCGAGTTGGAGCCCTGCTGGTTCTGGCTCTGGCCGCTGTCGCTCTGTTGTTGCTGCTGCTTCTGGATCTGCGCGATCTCGAGGTTCCGTTTGATGTTGAGGTCATGCGGCCGCAGCTTCAGCGCCTCGGTGTAATCGCGGATCGCGTAGTCGAACGACTTCGCCGCGAGCGCCGCATTGCCGCGGTTGTACAACGCGCCCGCTTTCAGCGACGGATCGGCCATCGCCTTGCCGAGCGTCGTCGCCCCCTCCTCCCGCCGCCCCGCCGCAATCTGCGTCGTCCCGAGATTGAACGCGTGTGCGGCAGACGGCTGCGTCTTCGCCGCCGTGCCGAACGACTGCTCCGCGTCGGCGAACTTCTTCTGCGCGTACTGTTTCACGCCGCGCGCGTTCGCCGCGTACGAGCTCGTCTCGCGCGTCGCGCGTTGCCACAGCTCCGAGAACGAGATGACCATCAGCAACGCGGCAATCATTCGGCACCTCGATGGGCGAGCGACCCGAGAAGGAACAACGCGAACGCGGCCGCGAGCGGCCACTGGTAACGATCGATCGGCACGCGCACCTGGCGCTCTTTGGCTTTGCCGAGGCCGCGACGGGCGACAAGCGGGTCGAGGCCGTGCTCGGCGAACGGATTCTCGAGGAACAAGCCGTTCGTCGTGCGCGCGATCGTCTGGAGCAGATCGCCGCGCGCGTACGTCGTGACGACCTGGCCGGAATCGTCGTGCAGGACGCCGTCCGGCGCCGGGATCGTCGCGCCGTTCGGCGAGCCGACGAGGATCGTGTGGACGGCGATCCCGCGTTCCTTCGCGTTCGCCATCGCCTCGCGCAGACGCGAGCCCTGGTCTTCTCCGTCGCTGATCAGCACGACGTCCGCCCGTTGGCCGGGATCGGAGGTCGTCACGCGCGCGGCGGCGTCGATGGCGGCACCGAGGTCGGAGCCGGGGCGGCCGACGTCACCGGGCTGGATCGTGTCGAGCAGCGCAATCACCGCCTCGGAGTCCGTCGTCAACGGCGAGATGACATCTGCGCCCGACTCGAACTCGATCAAGCCGACGCGTCCCGCATGGGCATCGATCAACCGCTTTGCCAACGCCTTCGCGCCGGCGAGCCGCGAAGTCCCGATGTCCTCCGCCGCCATGCTGTTCGAGACGTCGATCGCGATGACGCGATTCGACTCTCGCTCGGTGATCGGAACGTTCGTGAAGCCCGCCCGCGGGCCGGCGAATGCGATGAGCGCGGCGAGGATCGCGATGCCGAGAATCCACGGACGCGCCGGGCGCGCCGCGTTCGCGACGCCGCGCAACCGCTCGGAGACGAACCGCCGCGCAACGCGCCGCCGGTCGCGTTCGCGCACGACGAGAAACGCGAGCGCGAACGGCACGAGGATGAGGAGCCAGAGCAGCTCGGGCGCGCGGAAGCTGCCGAGGACATCGCCAGACGTCATCGCGCCCATCAAGGCCGGCGAGAACAGGAAGCCTCGCACAGGCTTGGCCAACAAGCGCTGCCGGCCGTGCCGGCTCATGCGGGCACCTTCTGCCAGAGCGTTTCTCCGCCGAGGAGCGAGAGTGCGACGAGCGCCAACCCGTAGGCGAGCGGCATCACGTACAGCTCGTCGATCTTCTCCGACTTCGGCGCGGTGAGCCGCGTCTTCTCCAGGCGATCGATGCGGCCGAGGACGTCGGACATGGCGCGGGCGTCGGTGGCGCGGAAGAACTCGCCGCCGGTCGATTGCGCGATCGTCGCCAGCGACTTCTCATCGAGCTCGCCGCGGATGCTCGTGTAGACCGTTTCGACTTCGCCCGTGAACGGATTCTGGCGCTTGATAGGCAACGGCACGGAGCCTTCGCTGCCCACGCCGATCGTGTAGATCTTGATCCCGTTGCGCGCCGCGAGCCGCGCGGCGACGATCGGATCGATCGAGCCGGAGTTGTTGACGCCGTCCGTCACGAGAATGATCACGCGACTGTGCGCCTTCGACGTGCGTACGCGATTCACCGCCGTCGCGATCGCATGCCCGATCGCCGTGCCATCGCCGTTCTCCCCCACCTCGGCCTTGTCGAGAATCGCCTCGGCGATCTCGCGGTCGTACGTGACCGGCACGCGCGTCGCTGCGCGCACGCCGAACGTGACGATGCCGATGCGATCGTCCGTACGGCGATGGATGAAGTCGCCGATCAGCTCCTTCGCCACCGTGAACCGGTTCTTCGGCCGAAAATCCTCGGCGGCCATGGATCCGGACGCGTCGAGGGCGATGACGATGTCGATGCCATACCGGTCGTTCGTCGCGAGGCGCTGCACGCGCTGCGGACGCGCGAGCGCGACGATCACGAGCAACAGGCCCAGCATCTCGAGAAGAAACGGAAGCCAGGCGGTCGCAACACGCCAGCCACCTTTCGCCGGCAACAGCGAGAACGAGGAGAACGCAAACGTGCCGAAGCGCGCGCGGCGATCGAAGATCAGCAAGACGATGCGCGCGACGACGAGCAACGCGAGGAGCAGAGCCCACGGCGTGGCGAACCGCGTCATGCCGCCTGCTCCTCCACCGTTGGCGGCTCGAACAGCGCGGGCAGTTCCAGCGCCTTCGCGCGCAACGTCTCGAAGTCGCCTTGCGGCGCGCCCCACGGCGAGAACTTCTCGTAGTCGCCCTGGCGCAGGATCTCCGCGACGATCTCCCGTCCCACGGTGACCCGTTGCAAGAGCTGCGTCGTCGTCAACTCGTCGCCCATCGCGAGATAGGCGCGCGTGGCGTCGGCGAGTTGCGCCCAAGGCATGGGCGACGTCGGCTGCAACGCGAGCACGCTGCGCCGGAATTGTTCGAGCGGCGTGAGCGGCGGCTCGGCCGCCTTCCTCGCGCGCCGTTTCGCCAGCAGCGCCACGAGCGTCCAGATCGCGGCTGCGACGAGGAGCGCGCCGCCGAGCCAGTACCAAGGCTCGCGCGGATACGGCACGGCATGCGGCGGCTCGAGCGGCGCCGGGTCGAGCTTGTCGTTCCCCTTGAGCACCGAATGAATCGGGATCAGGAGATCGCGGAACGGCGCGCCCTCGAGCGTGCCGTGGATCTCGATGGGTCGCGCGCGAAAGGTGCGCACGACGGCGCGGTTGCCTTGTTGCGAAACGATCTCGTACTGCGGCGACTCGTCGAGGCGCACTGCGCCGGGGAACTGGAGGGCGATCGGATCGCCGATCGTCGGCTTCGCCGGCTGGAACGTGACGGTGACGGCGGCGAGGAGAAGGACGGGGATCATCGGCGGAGAGCGCGCTCCCGGAAAAACCGCAACAGCTCGCGATCGTACGGCATTGCCGTCCAGACGCGCAGATGGTCGACGTTTGCCGCTCGGAAACGGCGTTCGAGCTGCTGATGGCGCGTGCGCGCGCGGCGCACGAGATCGACCTTGCGCAGATCGACGAGCCGCGCCTCGCCGGTCTCGGCGTCGACGAGCCGCGCCAGTCCGCGCGGCGGAAAGTGATCCTCGCGCGGATCGTCGATCTGGATCGCGATCACGTCGTGACGCCGATTCAACCGGCGCAACGTTTTCTCGAAATCGAGATCGAGGAAGTCGGACAGAACGATGACCACCGCGCGCTTCGCATTCACCCGTTCGAGAAATGCGGACGCGTACTCGAGGTCCGCGTTCCCGGAACAGCCCCGCATCGCGGCGTCGACCGCCGCGCGCACGATGACTTGCGCATGTCCTCGTCCGCGCCGCGGCGGCAGATAGCTGCGCACGTTGTTCGAGAAGAGCAAGAGCCCGACGCGGTCGGAGCTCTGCACCGCGGAAAACGCGAAGACGGCCGCGAGCTCGGCGGCGGTGTCGCACTTCCGCCAGTCGATCGAGCCGAACGCCATCGAGCCGGAGATGTCGACGGCGATCAGCACCGTCAGGTCGCGTTCTTCGATGAACTCCTTCACGTGCGGCACTCCGCTGCGCGCCGTGACGTTCCAGTCGATCGTGCGGATGTCGTCGCCCGGCTGGTACTCGCGCACCTGCGAGAACTCGATCCCACGCCCGTGGAATGCGGAGTGATAGTCGCCCGCGAAGCCGGCCCGGATGAGGCGCGCGCTCACGATCTCCAGATCGAGCACCCGCCGCGCGAGCGGCTCGCGGAGCTGCGGCTCCTTGCGCCGGAAAATCACGGGACGCGCACGGCTCCGAGCACGCCGTCGATCAGCCGATCCGCCGTCATCCCCTCGGCCGCCGCCTCGTAACTGAGCACGAGCCTGTGGCGCAAAACGTCGTGCGCGATCGCCTTGACGTCTTCCGGGATCACGAACGCGCGGCCCTGCAGGAACGCGTACGCCTTCGCGACGTGCGCCAACGCGAGCGTCGCGCGCGGCGACGCTCCGAACGAGACGTGCGGCGACGGCTTGCGCGTCGCGCCGACGAGCTCGACGACGTACTTGCCGATGCGCTCGTCGACGTGCACCTTCGCGGCGAGCTTCGCCACCGCGTGCACCTGATCGAGCTGCAACACGCGCCGGACCGTCGGCCGCTCCGACGTCGGATCGAGGTACATCGCGAGCATGCGCAGCTCTTCATCCGCCGTCGGGTAATCGACGCGCAGCTTCATCACGAACCGATCGACCTGCGCCTCGGGGAGCGCGTACGTCCCTTCGTGCTCGATCGGATTCTGCGTGGCGATCACGACGAACGGATCGGGCAAGACATACGACGTGTCGCCGATCGTCACCTGCCGCTCCTGCATCGCCTCGAGCAAGGCCGACTGCACTTTCGCCGGCGCGCGGTTGATCTCATCGGCGAGGACGAAGTTGGCGAAGATGGGTCCGAGGCGCGGGGTGAAGTTGCGGCCGGCGGGATCGAAGATGAGCGTGCCGGTGATGTCCGCCGGCAGAAGGTCGGGCGTGAACTGGATGCGCTTCGAGGAGCCGTCGATCGCGGAGGCCAGGGTCTTGACGAGGAGCGTCTTCGCCAGCCCCGGCAGCCCCTCGACGAGGACGTGCCCGCGCACGAGGAGCGCGATGAGGAGCCGGTCGACGACGACCGCCTGCCCGACGACCACGCGCCCGACTTCGGCGCGCAGCCGGGCCAGCGTCTCGTGCGCCTGCTCGGTCTGTTGGTTTGCGGTGGCCTGGTCCATGAGGTGGGCTAGTCTATCGTCGCCGATGCGCCCGAAAAAGAAGTGGGGTCAGAACTTTCTGCGAAATCGTGGGGCGGTCGACCGCATCGTTGCGGCGGTCGAGCCGGAGCCGGGCGAGCTCGTCCTCGAGGTCGGGCCGGGGGAAGGCGTGCTCACCGAGAAGCTCGTCGCTCTCGGCGGAGACTTTCTCGCGTGGGAGATCGACCCGGAGCTCGCGGCGCGATTGCGTGGGAAGTACGGCGAGGCGATCGTCAATGTCGACGCCGTCGAGGCGCCGTTGCCGGACCGGCCGTTTCGCGCCGTTGGAAACCTGCCGTACAACGTCGGGACGCCGATCCTGCGCCGGATCATCGCCGACCCGCACTGCCGCCGCGCGGTCTTCATGCTGCAGAAGGAAGTCGCCGACCGGCTCGTCGCGAAGCCGGGCGACGAGGCGTATGGCTATCTCACGCTCTTCGTGCAGCTCTACGCGAAAGCGCGCACGCTTCTGACGCTCGACCCCGGCTCGTTCTTTCCGCCGCCGAAAGTGCGCAGCGCGGTCGTCGTCCTCGATCCCGACCGCAAGCCCTTCGCGTCCGAGGAGTTGAACGCGTTGATCAGCGCTTCGTTCCGGATGCGGCGCAAGAAGTTGCTTAACAACCTCGTGAGCTATCGCAACGCGACGCGGGAGGATGTCTTGACCGCCATGCGCACTGCATCCATCGATGACAACGCGCGCGCCGAGGAGATGTCCCTCGAGGAGTTCGAACGACTTCGCGCTGCGGCGGCGTGGTGAGCGGGCGTCTCGCCCGCGGGCCGACGGGCGTCCCGCCCGACGGCTATCGACTGTACATTAGCCACGTAGCCGCCGCACGGGACGTGCCGCGGTGAGCGGGCGTCCCGCCCGCGGGCCGACGGGCGTCCCGCCCGGCGGCTATCGACGGTACGTTAGGCACGTAGCCACAGCACGGGACGGGCCGCGGTGAGCGGGCGTCTCGCCCGCGGGCCGACGGGCGTCCCGCCCGGCGGCTATCGACGGTACGTAGCCACGTAGCCGCGGCACGGGACGGGCCGTGCTGAGCGGGTGTCCCGCCCGCGGGCCGACGGGCGTCCCGCCCGGCGGCTATCGACCGTACGTAGCCACGTAGCCGCAGCACGGGACGGGCCGTGGTGAGCGGGCGTCTCGCCCGCGGGCCGACGGGCGTCCCGCCCGGCGGCTATCGACCGTACGTAGCCACGTAGCCGCGGCTATCGACGGTACGTAGCCACGTAGCCGCGGCTATCGACGGTACGTAGCCACGTAGCCGCGGCACGGGACGTGCCGCGGCCTGCGGGCGGGACGCCCGCTCACCAAGCCTTCGTCGCTCCCGCCTCGTAACGCCAGGCCGTCTGTCCCATCGATCCCTCCGCGAAGCGCGTATCGACGTAGTCCTCGAACGGGATGTAGTGATCGAGCACGCCGGTCTCGCGCATCAGGCTCACGACGAGCTCGAAGTCCTTCTTGCGCGGCGAGAGCGGCTCGTACATCACGCGGTCGGCGGGATTGAGCAGCGCCCAGCGCAAGAGGCGCGGATCCTGGCGGTAGTAATAGCGGCCGACGAAATCCGCCGCGTGCTCGCGATGTGCGCGGCGTCGGTTTCCGTCTTCGAGCCACAGGCCCGAACGGGCGACGCCGTCGACCAGCACCTGCACCGCGTCGGGACGTTTGTCGATGATGTCCTCACGCACCACCAACACGCAGCTCATGTAGTCCGGCCAGTATTGCCGCGCATGAAAGAGCACGCGGCCGTAGCCGGACATCTCGGACTGCGATGGGAACGGCTCGCCCATCGAGAACCCGTCGATCGCCCCTGCGGCGAGCGCGCCCGCGACGTCGGGCGGCGCCATCTCGACGAGATGCACGTCCTTCATGTCGACGCCGTTGTCCTTCGCCGCCTTGAAGAGGATGAGGCGCTCGTCGGAGAAGCGGCTCGGAATCGCGACCGTTTTGCCGCGCAGGTCGGAGAACTTGTGCACCGGCCCTTTCTTCTGCACGACGACCGCGCTGCCGTAGCGATGGCCGAGGTAGACGATCTTGACCGGAACGCCCTGGGCCTTCAAGGCGACCGCCATCGGCGCGACCATGAAGGCGGCCTGCATCTTGTTCGCCATCAATGCTTCCTTGATTTCCGGGAAGCCCTGGAACATGCGCGGCACGAAGATCTGGCCGGACTCCGAGTAGGCTGAGATGTAGTCGGTGACCGGGCACGCGAGATGACACGTCACCGGGATGTAAGCGACGTTCAGCTTGCGCTTGCTCTCCGGCAAACGGTCGTTGAGGAGCACCGCCCAATTGACGTTGAGCGTCATGTGCGCGACGGTGATCACAGTCAACCAGACGATCGTGAAGGTGATGAGCTTCTTCATAAGGACCAGTTACTCGTTGCTGGTTACTGGTTGCTGGTAGAAACGAAAAAGCACGAGTAACCAGCAACCAGTAACCAGCAACTCACTCGCGGAATCCCCACTTCACCATCGGCAGCTTCTCCGTCCTCCGAATCAGCCAATCGAGCAACAGGCCGATCGTTCCGATGAGCAGCATGCCGCCGACCACGAGATCGTAGCGTTTCCCGGCGTTGCGCGCGTCGATGATGAGATAGCCAAGGCCGGAGTCGACGGCGATCATCTCGGCGGCGACGAGGACGAGCCAGGCGACGCCGAACGCGATCCGCAAGCCGACGAGCGTCGCCGGGAGAATCGCCGGCAACACCACGCGCGTCAGCAGGCGTGGCGTCGTGAGGCCGAAGTTGCGGCCGGCCTGGAGATACATCGGCGGCACGTTGCGCACGCCGTTCATCGTCGCCAGCACGACCGGGAAAAACGACGCGAGGAAGATGAGGAAGATCGGCGCGACGTTGCTCACGCCGAACCAGATCACCGCGAGCGGCATCCACGCGAGCGGCGAGATCGGGCGAAGCATTTGGATCAACGGATTCGTCGCCCGCGCCAGCGCTGACCACCAGCCGAGCGCGATGCCCGTGGGGACGCCGAGCAGGACGGCGATCAGATAACCGGTGAGCGCGCGGAACAGCGAGTCGCCGATGTAAGCCCAGAGCAGTTTCTTCTCCGCGAGCTTGCCCAGGCCGCGGACGACGTCCAGCGGCGAAGGGAAAATCTTCGTGTGCGTGTAGCGCACGGCGAGCCACCAGGCCGCGATGAGCGCCAACGCGGTGAGCAGCGGATAGACGTAGCGCCTCATACCTGATGCGCGAGGCCGATCTCGGCGAAGATCGAGTCGCGCAATTCGATGTAGCGGGCCGAGGAGAGATCGCGGGGATGCGGGATGTCGATCTCGACGACGCGCCGGATGCGCGCGGGCCGGGTGGACATCACCACGACGCGGTCGGCCAATTGCACCGACTCCTCGATGTCGTGCGTCACGAAGAGAATCGTCTTCTTCTCCGCCTGCCAGATGCGCAACAGCTCGCGGCGCATCTGCAGGCGCGTGATGGAGTCGAGCGCGCCGAACGGCTCGTCGAGATAGAGCACGTCGGGATCGACGGCGAGCGCGCGAGCGACTTCGAGGCGCTGCTTCATGCCGCCCGACAGCTCGCGCGGATACGACTTTTCGAAGCCGCGCAGGCCGACGAGATTCACGTAATGCGCGATCCGTTTCTGCTGCTCGGCCTCGCTCAGCTTGTGCAGGCCGAAGCCGATGTTGCCTTCGACGGTGAGCCACGGAAACACGCCGCGCTCCTGGAACACGAAGATGCGGCGCGGATCGGGACCGGTCACCGGCTCGCCGTCGATCGTCACCGAGCCGCTCGTCGGCTGGAGGAAACCGCCGACGATGTTCAGCAGCGTCGACTTGCCGCAGCCGGAGGGACCGAGGATGCAAACCAGCTCGCCTTCGCGGACGTCGAGATCGACGTCTTCCAGAACGCGCGTGCTGGCGAAGGACATGTTGACGTTGCGGAATTGAACTTTCATGCGGCGTCTGCGTAGCCCCAGCGTACGGCGTCGAGTTTTTCCAGGCGGCGCATGAGCGCGTCGAGTCCCACGCCGACGATGCCGATCAGCACCATGCCCGCCACGACGAGATCGTAGCGATTACCGGCGTTGCGCGCATCGACGATGAGAAAGCCGAGGCCGGAGTTGACGGCGATCATCTCGGCGGCGACGACGACCAGCCAGGCGATGCCGAGCGTGATGCGCATCCCGACGATCAGCTGCGGCAGGATCGCCGGCACGATCACGCTCTTCACCAGCTGCGCCTTCGACAGCCCGAAATTGAGGCCGGCGCTGAG
This sequence comes from Acidobacteriota bacterium, assembly GCA_019242175.1. GTDB lineage: Bacteria > Acidobacteriota > Thermoanaerobaculia > Gp7-AA8 > Gp7-AA8 > JAFAVZ01. Next base: position 21,387 of record JAFAVZ010000485.1, on the reverse strand, counting down.
ATGCACGTTGTCGATGTTGTGCACCGCGTGCAGCGCCGTCACGGTGAGCGGCAACAGCGACGCGAGGAAAATCAGGAACATCGCCGAGACGTCGCCGACGCCGAACCAAAGGATTGCGATCGGGATCCAGGCCAGCGGCGAGATCGGCCGCAGCACCTGCAGGATCGGATTGATCGCCATCTCCCCGCGTCGGGAAAGCCCCAAGGCGATGCCGAGGGGGATGGCGATGGCGAGCGCTGCGAGATAGCCCCACGTCACGCGAAAGAGCGAGGCGACCACATAGCGCACCAGCAGCCCTTTCTCCGCGAGCTCGCCGATCCCTTTCGCGACCGCGAGCGGGCCGGGAATCAGCGTGTTCCGGGAGACCGCCACGCCGAGTTGCCACAATGCGATGAAGAGCACGACGCCGGTGAACGGCAGGAGCCGATTCCTCTGGGACAAAGTGCGCGGAGAGTACACCAGTACAATTTCCGTTGCCATGGCCCGCATCTATCGCCTGCTGCTGCTTTCTCTGCTCCTTCCCGTCACCGCCCGCGCCGCGTGCAATCTGCAGATCTCGATGTCCTGCAGCGGCTTCGATGGCAACGGAACGGCGAAGTGCTCGACGACGACGCTCAATGCCGGGAACATGTCGTGCGGCGGCGAGTTCATCGCCGGCGTGTTCGCCTCCGCGCCCACATCCCAAGTCCAGATCCACAACTTCCAAACGTCCCTCGGTTTGGACTTCTGTCTCGGCACCGGCGACGTTCCGAGCGGCGGCGAATCGGGGGCGTTCGGCATCTGCGCGGGCGAGGCGCTGCTGCCGGCCGGCGCGCAATTCTTCTCCAACTTCGACGTCACCATCGCCCAGGGCGCGGCGCAGACGTTGCCGCTCATCGGCCTCACCGGCGTTTACGACCTCGAGACCGGCGACGAGTTGGCGTTCGTCTATGCGTTCCAGAATGCCGAGGTGCCGACTTGCACGCCGACGATCTCGGCGCCGCCGGCGTCGCCGTCGAACGTCGGCTACTTCGTGAGCTGGAGCGAAGTCTCCCAGCCGAATGCGACGTACGAGATCCAGGAGTCGACGACTCCCGACTTCGCGAATCCCACGACCACGACCACGACCGAGCGAAGCGCGCGTTTCGTGCACGCCGTCGGCTCGACGACCACTTACTACTACCGCGTCCGGGCGACGAGTTGCGGCGGCTCGACGAACACAACGTTCTCCGCGACGGCGAGCACCGTCGTGCAGGCGCTCGAGACGTATTCGTCGAAGAGCCCCATCGACGTCGTCATCCCCGAGACGTCGTCCGCCGTTCTGAGCATCCCGGTGCACATCGATGCGCCGCAGGCGAAGACCGCGCTCGACGTCGCGTTCACGGCGTCGACGGACAAGCCGTTCCTTACCGTGACGCCCAGCTCCGGAACGATTCCGCCCGGCGGCACGACGGTGACGGTGTCGGCGAATCCCGTCGGTCTCCCGGCGGGAGCGAACACCGGCACGTTGAACGTCACGGCGAACGGCGCGTCGCTGGCGAAGACGCCGATCACGATCAGCCGCGTGACGCCGGTCGAGCCAAGCGGCAAGTCGATCCCGCCGGGCAACGCACTCATCATCCCGGTCGTGACGCACGTGCAGGGCGCGAGCGGTCCGTTCCAGTCGGATGTGCGCCTGACGAACGGCGGCGCGGCGGACATCCGCTACGCAATCACGTTCACGCCGTCGGGCAACGACGGCACGAAGGTCGGGCGGAAGACGGAGCTGAACGTCGCGCCGGGCCAGACGATCGCGCTCAACGACATCGTCAAAGACTTCTTCGGCTTCGGCGCGACCGGCCAGCCGAGCGACTCCGGTTTCGGCGTGCTGGAGATCCGCCCGCTGAACAACTCCTCGCCGCTCACGTTCGCCTCCAGCCGCACCTACGCGAGCACGCCGACCGGCACGTTCGGACAGTTCATCGCCGCGGTGCCGTTCAGCAAGTTCGCGTCGAACGCCGGCGGCCTCGTGCCCTTGCCGGGCGGCTCGGCCGGCGGCACGCCCGTCCTCTCCCTCCAGCAAATTGCCCAATCGTCGAAGTTCCGCACGAACCTCGGCATCGTCGAAGGCTCCGGCTCCCCGGCCAGCGGCGTGATCCGCGTCTTCGACGACCTCGGCACGTTGCTGAAGAGCGTCGATTTCAGTCTGCAGCCCGGCGAGCATCGGCAGATCAACTCGTTCCTCGCCGTGAACGGTATCCCGACGCTGGACGATGGCCGCATCGAGATCGCCGTCACCTCCGACACCGCGCGATCACCGCCTACGCGTCGGTCCTCGACAACCTGACGACCGATCCGCTCGCGGTGATGCCGGTGCAGGCGTCGACGGTGAGCGCGTCGCGTTACGTCCTTCCAGGCATGGCCGACCTCAATAATGGCGCGGCGAACTTCCACTCCGACATCCGCATCTTCAACGGCGGCGCGACGTCCGCGACCGTGAACCTGACGTACTACCCGCAAGGCAACACGGCCGGGGCGAAAACGGCGACGCCGATCACGATCCCCGCCGGCCAGGTGAAAGCGGTCGACAACGTGCTGCCGACGCTCTTTGGTACGACGGCGTCCGGCGGCTCGATCGTGATGACGACCGACGGCAACACGTCGCTCGTCGCGACCGGCCGGACCTACAGCATCGCGGCGAACAATGGGACGTTCGGACAATTCATCCCCGCCGTCTCCCCATCGGAAGGCGTCGGCCTGGGCGACCGCGCGCTGCAGGTGCTCCAGCTCGAGCAATCCCGCAGCTTCCGTTCAAACCTCGGCCTTGCCGAGCTCAGCGGCAATCCGGCGCGGGTGCGAATCATCGTCACTCTCCCCGACTCGAAAGTGTCACCCGTGCTCGAGACGGACCTGCCGGCGAACGGTTTCCTGCAGTTCACGAGCATCCTTTCCCAACTGCTGGGTCCGGGAACCGACACTTACAACGCCCGCGCTTCCGTCGAGGTCATCAGCGGAAGCGGACGCATTACCGCCTACGGATCGGTCATTGATGGAGACACGCAGGACCCGACTTATGTGCCATCGCAATAAGTCCATAGAAATCGTGTGATGGTGATCACGTCCACTGCTCGCTCCGGCACTGCGATTGCTGCTGGGACGGAGCGGACATGGCGGACAATGAAATCCCTGACAAACCCAGCCGAAGACGATCGGACGATGGCAGCGACCAAGGCCCGAAGGTTCGCATCCTCGCCGTCGACGACGACCATGCGTATCTGAAGTACCTGGCGATGATCCTCCACCGGGCGGGCTTCGACGTCACCGTCGCCTATGACGGTATGTCGGCCGTCGACGCAGTGCGGAACGATCGGGAGATCGAGATCCTGCTCGTCGACCTGGCGATGCCGCACATGGACGGCATCGAGCTGGTGCAACGCATCCAGCAGGAAGAGGCGGGCATCTACAGCATCATGCTGACGGCGAACGACGGCTTCGAGACGAAGCTGCGCGCGCTCAACGGCGGCTGCGACGATTTCCTGACGAAGACGATGCCGGAGTCGGAGATCGTGGCCAAGCTCCGTTCCGCGGCGCGCCGGCTCGACCTCGAACGGCGGCTGCACGTGGAGAACGAGGAGCTGGAACGCCTCGCCTACACCGACGAGCTGACCGGGATCGCGAACCGGCGCGCGCTGTTCCGCGCGGCCGAGGAAATCCTCAGCGCCGGCCGGAAGCTGAGCGTCGTGCTCTTCGACCTCGACGACTTCAAACGGATCAACGACACGCACGGCCATCTGATGGGCGACCGCCTGTTGGCCGACGTCGCCGGCTGTTTGAAACGCGAGACGCGCTACGGCGATCTCATCGCCCGCTACGGCGGCGACGAGTTCGTGCTCCTCCTCCCCGACACGGACGAGGAAGAGGCGTGGCGGATCGCGAACCGGCTGCACGAGAGCGTCGCCGCGATGCGCTGGACGACGACGCAGGGCGTGCTCCGCGCCACGGCGTCGATCGGCATCACGACCGCGACCGACGCCACGCGCGACGTCGGCGCGCTGGTCGCGGCGGCGGACAAGCGCCTGTACCGCGCGAAGGACCGGCGCAAGACGCAGGCCGGAATGACGCCGCTGCCAGACGTGAACCGCCTCGAACAACGGTGAGTGTGAAACCTGGGGACGGGCTTCAGCCCGTCCCGGGACCGGCTGAAGCCGGTCCCGAAGTACGTCGATGCCAGTACATCACGAGAAACGTAGGGGCGGGCTTTAGCCCGTCCGGGCCGGCTGAAGCCGGCCCCTACGTACCTCATTGCAAGACATCACGGAAAACGTGGGGACGGGCTTCAGCCCGTCCCGGGACCGGCTCAAGCCGGTCCCCACGTACGTTCTGGCGGAAAAATGTAGGGGCGGGCTTTTAGCCCGTCCGGGCCGGCTCAAGCCGGCCCCTACATACCTCATTGCAAGACATCACGGAACCTGGGGACGGGCTTCAGCCCGTCCCGGGACCGGCTGAAGCCGGTCCCCACGTACGTCGATGCCAGTACATCACGAGAAACGTAGGGGCGGGCTTTAGCCCGTCCGGGCCGGCTGAAGCCGGCCCCTACGTACGTCATTGCCAGAAGAAACGTAAGGCGGGCTTGAACCCGTTCGGGCCGGAACAGCGATAAAAGAATCGAAACGTAGGGCCGGCTCTCCAGCCGGCCCAGCATCGACATTGGGCCGGCTGGAGAGCCGGCCCTACGTTTTCTTTCCCTAGAACATCACCAGTTGGTCGAAGCCGATCTCGTCCCCGCTCACCACTTTCCACTTCGGCGTCTGCCGCACGGGCAGGCCGCGCATCGTCTCCTGCAGGAGCAGAGACGCGCGGTCGAACTGCGACCGTAGCGTCGCGCCGCGGCGTTCGTCGATCGCGCGTTTCATCATCGCCGTGAAGAACGACGCCTCGTCGCGGGCGGCGCCTTCGTAAGCCACGCCGTTGCTGTCGCAAGCGGCGAGCAGCAGCACGTCCGCGGGCACTTCGCGGCGGGGCAGCGCGGCGCCGGAATGGCAGCTGTCCGAGAGGAACACGATGCGCACCCCGGCCTGGAAGTTCGCCCAAAGCGCGCGCAGCTCCTCGGCGGTGATCATCCGGTCGTAGAGCCGCGGATAGATGGCCGCGTGACCGGAGAACGTCACGAAGAGAAGCCCGCCGTCGCGCAGCCACGTGCCGGCATCATCGATCGCTTTGCGCAACGCGCCGGTCGTCGCCGCGCGGTTCGGCAGCATCACCTGATGGTCGTAGCCCCCCGTCACGTTGCGCCACGCGGCGAGATCGGCGAGCGGGTCGACGCCGCCGACGCCGAGGTGGATGGCGAACGTGCGCGAGGCAAAAGAAGGTGTGGCGGCAATCATCGGCGTCGAGCCGCTGCCGAGCGCGGCGCGCGCGGTTTGGCCGGCGATCAATCCCGGAGGATCGCCGCCGCCGAACTGACCGCGCACGAGCGGGCAATTCGACGCGTGCGGCTCCTTTCCCACGATCCGTTTGCGCGGAATCCGGGGCATGTCCCGCCGCTGCGGATAGAGGTCGTAGTAGAGCTCGAAGTGATAGTCGACGTTCTCCTCGATGCATTCGGCCTGCATGAGGATCGCGTCGAGCGGCGCGTTGCCGATGCGCACGTTCAGCCGCGCGCCTTCCATCTTCCCGAAATGCAACGCGCTCGGCGCCGGATCGCCCGCCGGCAGCAGCGGCGAGAAGCGCAGCGAGAACTTGTTCTCGCGCATCCGGAACGCCACCGGCACCTCCTGCGCGAGCTGGAAAAACGGCTGGCGTTGCGCGTTCGGATCGAACGTCCAGATGTGGGTCGGATCGACGTAGCTCGCCGCGAAATGGCCGCGCGTCATGCGCACCCACCCGCTGAGCCGCTGCGACTCCTCGGTCGTCGGATCGGCGAGCCGGCGGTCGACCGGATCGAGATCCGGGCAGGCGGCCAGGAAGTCGACCACGTACTCGTTGAACGTCAGCCGGTCGGCCGACGTCGGCTGCGGCGACGGCCCGACGAGCGAGCTCTCGAACGTCACGTCGTCCGACTCGAACGGCCCCTCCACCTCCACCCGCTCGTGGCGGAGGAAGCAGACGCCGAAGGTCTTCCCCTGCGCCTGGAACACGAGATCCGGCTGCCGCTGCTCCGACGCGCGCGCCGGATCGAGATCGTCCAGCTCGTAGCGCACGTACGCGAGGTGCGGAGGGATGATCACCGGCCGGCCGTCATCGTCCACGTTGCGGGCGATGCGTTGCCGGGTGCCGTCGGGGAGGAGAGCGACCACTGCGCGAGCACTGTTGTCGATGGTGAGGAGATCGATGCCGCTGAACGTCAACGTGGGAAGCGATGACATTGTTTGTGCCTCCTAGATACTGCCGAGGTATTGGAAACCGGCCCACGCATTCGGTGGGGCGCCTCGGCGAATCATCTCGATCTGAACCGTCCGCAATGCCCTGGGAGGGGCGACGCCCTGCGCGAGCAGGCCGTGCAGACGGCGAAACATCTCGGGCGCCGTGGCGTCATCGACCGGCGTGGTGCTGGCGATGACTCCGGGAACTCCGGCGGCGAGAAATGCGCGAGCCAGATTCGTCACGCCCGCCTCCTCCCGTCGATCCGCGGCGGCGGTGCTGCACGCGGAGAGGACGACGAGGGAGGTGTGCGGGAACTTCGCACGGGCGATGTCGCGCGCGGTGAGCAGGCCGGAGTCCTGCGCGCTCGCCGGCGCGAGCGCGAGCGCAGCGAGCAACGGCGAGTCGGCCTGCGAGACCGAGTGGCCGACGTAGTGCACCACGCTCGCATCGCCGGCGTCTTCGAGGAACCGTTGCCGCGTCGCATCCTTGCCGCGCAGGATCTCGTGACGCCGATACGCTGCCGCGGTCGCGAGCGCCTCGTCGTCGGCGAACCGCAGCGGTTTGAGTCCGGCCTGATCGTAGGCCGCGTTGCAGACGACGAGCGCCGTGCCGTTCGCGACGCCCGGCGCGACGGAGGCGGCGAACGTGGCGGCGCTCGGAATCGTAGTGAGGTCGAGGTCTTCGATGAGATAGCGTCCCGTCGCCGGATTGCGCAGCGACGGAAGCGGGACGTCCGCGAACGCCGGGTCGTTCACGATCACCAGCGACTGTAGATTCGGCAGCGCATCGGCAAACGGCTCGAGCATCCGTTCGCCGCGGAACAGGCCCATCTTCCGCTGCTCGAAACGGACGTCATCCGCGGTGATGAGCCACGCCAAAAGCTGATCGTCGATCACCGCCAGTTCGAGCAACGCCGAGTGCGCGGGGAGACGCTTCTGTACTGATGCGGTGAGGGCCTGGTCGGTGCTGGCGCAGGCGACCGGCTTCGCATTCGACGCCGCGAAGAGCAGACGGTTGCAATCGATGTACGGCAAGGACGCGCGCGCGTCGCCGCGGCGGACGAGGATCGATGCGAGACCGTCCGTCGCCTCGCGCACCGTCTGCAGATACGTCCCGAACAGAATCGGATCCCGCAGACCCTTCAGCTCCTGTGAAGCCTCGGAGAGCCCGGCCTTGAGGTCCGCCTCGCAGGCTTGCGCGCGGCCGGCGCCGCAGGCGACGCGGGCGCGCAGGAAATGGAGGCGCGGCAGATAGAAACGCTTCTCCGTCTCCTCGAAGAACTCGATGGCGTTCGAGAGGCGGCCGATGGCGACGTCCGGCGACTCCCCATTGCGCCAGTTGTAGGCGGTGAGCTCCGTGTTCGCGATCGTGCGCGCGCGCATGTCCTCGTCCGGAATGCGCGCGGCCCAATGCTCGGCATGCTCCAGATCGCGCTGCGCCGCGTCGATGCGTCCGGAGAGGAACTGCGCGACGCCGCGATTGAGATACGCGTCGCTGATCGCCGCCGGCAACTTGCTGATGCGCGCGACGCGGACCATCTCGTCCGCGAACACGCGCGCGGCGCCGACCTGCCCTTCGCGGGCCGCGGCGCGGGAGGCATCGGTGAAGACGTATTGCGCGCGCCGCGAGCTCCCGAGCTGATGGAGCTTGCGGAACGAGTCGAAGCGCCGCTGCCAGGCCCGCGTGGTGTCCGCGGTGTAGTCGTCGTTGATCGCCATCAGGTTCTGCACGGCGAGCTGGTTGTCCACTTCGCCGAGCTGGCGGAAATCGTCGAACGCTTGCTGATAGTGATCGAGCGCGAGCTTCTGTCGACCGAGCACCGTCTCCGCGAGCGCGCTCAGCCAGAGCACCCGGCCGCGCAGCCACGGCGACGCCTCGAGATCGTCCTGCGGGATCGCTGCGAGGCGGACGAGCACGGTCTCGTAGTCGTTCTGATTGAACGCGGCGCTGGCGTAGTCGCGACGCACCGCGCCCGCGAACGGCGAGCCGGCCGCGGTCAGGTTCGCGACGGCAATCTGCAGATGGCTCTCCGCCTCGGCCATCTTCGAGTCGTCGTACGCCTTCTGCCCTTCATGCCACGCGACGAAGCCCTCGGCGAGCGCGCGGCGAGCACGTTTGGACTCGATGTGCGCGACGGTGCGGACGAGCAGCGTGTCGCCCTTCGCCGCCGACGCCTCGCCGATGGCGCGGACCATGGCCAGCGTTCGGGCCGCCGCGTCTTCGTCGCCGGCCAACGCTTCCTCCCCCCAGCACGGCAGCAGCGTTCCCTGCGCGTACTCGCGCGCCTCCTGCGGATAGATCACCGCCAGCCGCTTCGCCTGCGCCGGCGCATCCGCCCTCTTCTCGTCCAGCGTCTGGCGCTCGCGCTCCCACAACTCCGACTGCGGCGGCCGCTCGAGCTCGTCGCGACGCGTCCTCGCCTCCGCCGCCCAACGGCTGGTGGAGTCGACGCGGAGATAGTCGTTCCAGGCGTCGCGCGCCTTCTGCCGCAACGGCCAGGCCTCGTAGCTCGCCGCCCGATTCCACAGCACCTCGGGCGAATCGGGGGCGAGCTCCCACGCCCTGTCGGCGGCGCTCGTCGCGGAGAGCATCCATTGATGGTTCTGTTCCTTCTGTCCGGCGACGGCGAGGTAAGCCGCGCTGAGGTCGGAGAGGAGCTGCGCGTCGTGCGAGGCGCCGATCGCCTGCTTCACGTCTTCGTGGCCCGTCTCCTTCCGCACCGCGGCCTCGAGCTGCGCCACGGCCATCTCCGCGCTGCCGACGGCGTAGAAGGAGATGCCGTAGGCGTGGAGGTTTTCAGCCGAGGGGTTCCGATCGGCGCGTTCGAAGATCTTGTTCCCCGCGCTGATCGTCTTCCACTTCGACGAATCCTCGGTCGCGGGTGCGCTGCGCAGGACGCGCGGCTTCGGGCGGTAGGGAAAGCCGGTGATGCGGCCGTCCGCCGGGCGGTTCGGAAAGTCGCCGGCCGCGGCGATCAGTGCGTCGACACCCGGCGGGAGGGGCTCCCGGTTGCGAGTGCGGACCAGGAATCCTCCGGCGAGGACCGCGCCGATGAGAAGTGCTGCCGCTGCCGCCGACGCCCATCGAAGACGGTAACGCCGAGGAAAGGCGGCCGTGTCGAGCCCTCTCAGCTCGACGGCGCCGACGAACGTGGATCGGCATTCGGCGCAAGTCGCCATGTGCTCCATGACCCGTTTGCGCGTCTGCGAGTCCAGACGCCCGTCGATGAACGCTGCTAGCGTTTCGTGAGACGGAAATCCCGAGTGCTCCATCGGTCTCCTAACCCGACAGCCGGCTCGCGCCGCCCGAGCGTCCCCCGTCAATACGGTTAGAGGGACCTGTAGGCGATTCTCCCCCCTGCTGATGAAGACGTGCCACATGAATCTCGCCGTCTCCGTGGGCCAGGACTTCCCCGATGTCGTTCCCGTTCACCCCCGCGCGCTCGAGCTTGGAGCGCAGCGAGGCCAGGAGCTTGTCGATCCGTTTGTAGGCCTTCTTCGCCGGGATGTTCAGATGATCGGCGATGTGCGGCACCTTCCAGGAGTGCCAGAAGCGCAGCTGCAGGATGAGCTGGTCTTCGAGAGAGAAGGCGCCCATGGCGGCGTCGATCACCCGCGCCGCCGCCCGCCCCGTCTCCTGCCGGTCGCGGCTCATCAGCCGTTCATCGGCGTCATTCTCCGTCGTGCCCGTGTCGGGCGGCGACGCCTGGGAGACGAGCACCGGCCGAGGCATGCGGATCGGCAGGCGGCGATACAGCCCTTCGATCTCCAGCTCTGTGAAGCCGGCCGGCGAGCCGGTGGTGAGCACCTGCACGGCCTCGTCGAGCGAGTAGCCGTCTCGGGTGAGGAGGCGCTCCAGCGTGATCGCCTTCTCCCCCAGCCGTTTCGCCTCGGCCGAAGGGCGCCACTTGCCCCACATCTTCACCCGGTATTGATAGAAGAAGTGGTTGATGACGGTATTGAGGTAGGTGGTGAAGCTGCTCCGCCCCTCGAACTTGCGGATGACCTCGTAGTTGTTCTCGATCAACTCGAGCTTCACGAACGACGCAAAGTCTTCGGCTTCCGCCGGTTCGAGGTGACCCATGCGGGATACATAGGTCGTGATGCGCTCGATCGCATCCATGTTCTGGAGAAATAGTTCTTCAGCGTCCATAGCCTTCGCCTGAACGGGAACACGATGGGAAACCAAACGTGACTTTTCTAAGAAGACGTCTTCTGGACCCAGTTGCTGAATTGTCGAGAGATGTCGCGCAGTCTAGCAGGAGAGGAGGAGTTCACCCATACGAAACCTGGATTTGTCACACGAAACACACCTCCCCTTCGCTGGGATAGACGGACGCTTCACCAGAAATCGACAACGAAAGGGAACTTTTGTGGGGAAAAGGGGGCGCCGGGTTCCGAAACTGTGCTCTTTCTCGCTCACGGCATCCTTATACATCTCCTTACCCATCGAAAAAAGCAATTTGAAGGCGGTGAAATATCTGACCCGTCCCGCGTATTTGAGCGCGTCGCAAGTTAGAAATCGTCTAAACCCATGGAACGCGACTTCGACAGCATCCTCCGCGACAAAGGCATCCAGCCCTCGGCCCAAAGGGTCGCCGTGGCGCAGTACGTCTTCTGCACCGAGGAGCATCCGTCGGCCGATCGCGTGTTCCGGGAAGTGAAACGCAGCTTCCCGTACATCTCCCGCGCCACCGTCTACAACACCCTCAACCTCTTCGTGGAAAAGGGACTTCTGCGCGCGCTGCGCCTCCGCGAGGACAGCGTGGTGTTCGACCCGAAGATGGAGACGCACCATCACTTCATCGACGAAGAGACCGGGCAGATTCACGACGTGCCGTGGGAGCTCGTGCAGGTCGGCAGCCTCGACCATTTGCGCGATTACGACATTCAGGACTACCAGGTCGTCATGCGCGGCGTCCGGAAGCCCTCCGCAATCCGCGACTGACGCAAAAATCCCACACCATCATTGAAGGAGTCGTTTTTCAAATGCTCACAGTTGGAGATACGTTTCCCCAGTTCCGCCTGAACGCGAACGTCAGCCGCGAGAAGGGGAAGGAATTCCAGGAAGTCACGAACGATACGTACGCCGGCAAGTGGATCGTCTTCTATTCGTATCCGAAAGACTTCACGTTCGTCTGCCCGACCGAAATGGTCGAGTTCGGTAAGAGAACGGCGGATTTCGAAGATCGCGACGCAGTCGTGATCGGCGGCTCGACGGACAACGAGTTTTCGCACCTCGCCTGGCGCAATGCGCATGCGGATCTGGCCGACCTGCCGACGCCGCTCGTGCACATCTCGCCCTCGTTCGCCCAGGACCTCGGCATTCTGCACCCGAAGGACGGCGTGGCGCTCCGCGCGACCTACATCGTCGATCCGGACGGCGTCATTCGCTACGTCAGCGTCAATGACCTCTCGGTCGGCCGCAATGTGAACGAAGTGCTCCGCTCGCTCGACGCTCTCCAGACGGACGAGCTCTGCCCCTGCAACTGGCAGAAGGGGCAGGACACGATCAAGGTGGCGTAATGAGCTCGGTCGAAATCCTGCGCGCCTCGATGCCTGACAGCGCGCGCGACATCAAGCTGAACCTGCAGTCGGTGCTGCAGACGGAGTCGCTGACTCCGGCGCAGCGCTGGGGAACGGCGATCGCCACGGCGACCGTTGCCCGGCACAAGGCCCTTCGAGACGCGTTGATCGCCGACGCCCGCATGGCGGACGTGAGCGACGCGGTGATCGAAGACGCCCTGGCCGCGGCGGCGCTCATGGCGATGAACAACGTCTACTACCGCTTCCGGCACCAGATCGGGAAGCCGTCCTACAACGAGAAGCCGGCCCGCCTGCGCATGCAGCGCATCGCGAAGCCGGCGGCGTCGAAGGTCGACTTCGAGCTGTTCTGCCTCGCGGTGAGCGCGGTGAACGGCTGCGAGACCTGCGTTCGTTCTCACGAGCAGGTCGTCCTCGCCGGCGGCCTCAGCGAAGATCAGGTTCACGATGCCGTGCGCATCGCGGCCACGGTCAACGCCGCTGCCGTCTCGCTCGAGCTTCCCGCGCTCGAGCCGGCGCTCGCGTTCTAAACTCTCCGGGGCCGGCGCAACCCGCCGGCCCTTTTCCCCTCATGCGCGCCCTTTGCCGCTGGTGCAAGACGGAGGTGAGCGGCCGTCGCCGGACGTTCTGCTCCGATGCGTGCGTCCACGAGTGGCGCCTCCGCTCCAGCACGAGCTACCTCCGCGAGTGCGTGCTCGCCCGCGACAACGGCGTGTGCGCGCTCTGCGGGACGGACACCGTGAAAGCGCGCCGCCGCGTGATGCGCCTTCCGTTCGCCGACCGCATGCGCGAGCTGCGCACGCTGCTCGCCGCCGGCGCAATCACGCGCAAGCGCAAGACCTGGTGGGAAGCGGATCACATCCTCGCCGTGGTGGAAGGCGGCGACTCGAACCTGGAGAACATCCGGACGCTCTGCATCCCCTGCCACCGCAGAGTGACGCGCGAGCTGCGCGAGCGCCGAAGCTAACGGCTGCGGCGTTTCGACTGCTGCAGGATCACGAACCGCGTCGCGAGCTTGCCTTCGATCTCGTACGCGACGACGTACTCGTTCTCGTTCATCGCGATCACCGACGGATGCGCTTCGACCGGTGCGGTGGCGGCGATGACGAACGGATCGCCGTCTGCCTTGCCGTCGGCGTCGACCAACACGCCGCGGATGTCGCCCGCTTCTTCCCAGACCACGAGGCCGTTCGTCGGGGTCGCGGCGATGCGTGGCAGGACGCCGTTCGCCGTCACGCCGATGCGCTGCGTGGCGCCGAGACGGTTGCCGTCGAGCGATGCGGTGAGCAGGGCGCTCGTGGCGAACTCGATCTGCGGCCACACGAGGAGCGCGCCGTTGCCGCGTTGGGCGAGCGCGGCGCTGCGGGCGTCGGTGTAACGATCCAACGGCAGCGGCACCGGGCCCACGACCGAGGAGGTGGCGTGCCACTCCGGCTCCTGCACTGTCGTCGGATTGCAGATCGTGCAGCAGCCGAAGCCGTACATGATGTAGTGGCAAGACGGCGGGCCCGCAACGGTGCGTGTGCCGGGGCTGTGGATGACGACGACCTCGTCGCCGGACAGGCCGCTGTCGACGACCGGCCACGGATCGGACTCCGCGTACATGGCCGCGCCGGTCGCCGCGATGTACGCCTCGTAGTTCCGGTACGTCAGCAGCCATTCGTTCCGGTTCCACGAAAGCGCGGGCGCGGATCCGGCCGACGCGCGGAACTCGAGCGGCTTCGGCGGCGCGAGCACGCGCAGGGAACGATCGAGCCGCACGAGCGCGATGTTCTCCCCTTCTTCGAACGCGACGAGCAGCTCCCGCCCGTTCCACGCGACCGCCGGAACGGAGCCGGCGACGCCCGATGTGTACGACGGCAGCACGACCGGCGTGTCGAAGCCGCCCGCCGGCGCGAGCGTCGCGCAGAGGATCTGCGGCGCGTTCGCCCAACAGCCGACGACGCCCGCGTCCGTCCGCACCAGCGAGACCGCCTTCGCCGTCGCGGCGAACACGCCCGGCGGCGGTGCGTACGTGTGGGAGACGACCGCTTGCGTGACGAGCGGCGCGGCGAAAGCGGCCGGCGCGGTCAGGGCGGCGAGAAGAAAGGGCAGCAGTCGGCGCATGATTTGTTCTGATACGGGAGCGGCTAGAACGGCGTCCATCCCCTCAATCATGAAACATCCAGCGCTCGACGCGCCCCGAAGAACGACTGACGAATACGTGGATCTCCTCCGGCTTCGTCGCGGGCTTCAGGAGCTCTCGTCCGAGAAAAACGACCCGGATCTCGTCCTTGCCGGCGCTCTCGACCAGGAACGTGTACGTCACGCCATTCAGCCACGTTCCGGACGGCCGCTCGAGTCCGCGGGCGAACCACCACGCGTTCCACACCGCCGCCGGATACGCCGCATCCTCGAACGGCTGCGACCACACGGACGGATGCGGAAAAAGCACGGCGAGAGCAATCCCCAGGAAAACCGCGAGAGCCGCGAGGCGCACGATGCGCCGTCCACGCCGGGTCATCGCCGCATCCTACACGCCGTCATTTGTTATTCTGAGCGCATGCGCACCGTCGCCTTGTCCCTCGCCCTCCTGCTCGCCGTCTCCGCCTTCGCCGCCGGCGATCTCCTCACGCCCGCGGACGTCGAGAAAGCCGGCGCCCTCACCGGCGTCCACAAAGTCGCGAAGAACTCTTCGCCCGACGCCGGAGGCGAGCTCAATTTCGCGGGCAAGGACGGGAAGCTCGTCGCGATCGTGATGATCTCGCCGTCGATGTACGACTACTGGAAGAAGCGCTACACCAAGTCCTCCGAGGCGGTCAGCGGAGTCGGCGAAGAAGGCTTCAGGTCGAAGAAGACCGCGTCGACGCAGTTCGTCTTTTTCCGGAAGAAGGGCACCGGCGTGTGGGTCCAGTCGATGGGCTGGCGCGGCGACGGCTCGCCGACGCTCACCACCGCGCAGCTCACCGAGTTGGCGAAGCTGGCCGCGTTGCGGCTGTAAGCGCCGCGTAAGCGCCTGCCGCGTAGCCTCCTTCCCGACAAAGAAGGAGGCCTCATGAGCATCTACAAACACCTCGGCATCCTCATCGCGGCGCTGCTGTCGCTGCCCGCGCTGGCGAACGAAGTCACCGGCAACGAGCTCCTCGTGCCGGTCGCGTCGCGCGCCGCCGGCGCGTACGGATCGCAGTGGCGCACCGACCTCACCGTGACGAACACCGCGTCGCTGAGCACGGAGCCGGTGATGGTTCGCCTCGTCTTCAACCGCACCGACGGCCGCATCGACGAAGTCGCCGTCCCGATCGCGCCGCGCGAGTCTTTCGTCGCCCACGACGTCGTGCGCGAGCTCTTCGGCGCCGAGGCCGGCGTCGGGACGATCCGGATCTTCGCAGACAACGCGTAC
This sequence comes from Acidobacteriota bacterium, assembly GCA_019242175.1. Lineage (GTDB taxonomy): Bacteria > Acidobacteriota > Thermoanaerobaculia > Gp7-AA8 > Gp7-AA8 > JAFAVZ01. The sequence continues at coordinate 6,144 of JAFAVZ010000485.1, read as the reverse complement.
ACGCGGCTCACCGCGCGAGCGCGCGTCTACAACATCGGCTCCGGCCAGGGCGAATACGGCCAAACCGTCCCCGCCCTCTCCACCACCGGCCTCGGCCTCGTCACGCTGCTGCCCGGCCTCAGCGGGATGAACGGCAACCGCACGAACGTCGGCATCGCGAACCCGTCCGACCAGTCGGTGGATCTTTTCATCAGCCTCTTCGACCAGTACGGTGAGTTCCACAGCGGCTTCTCCACCGTGGTCAAACCGCGCGGGCTGCTCCTCGTGAACGACGCGCTCTCCCAGTTCGCCGTCGGCGTGCTGGAGAACGCGATGATCCAGGTGAACTCTACGCGCGGCGTTTACGCGTACGCCTCGATCGTACGCGCCGACAGCGGGGACGCCGACTTCGTCACCGGCATCGCCATCGAGTGAGATGTGGCGGGCGGTGTGCGACACTGCCCGCCACACGCATGGCCCTCACCGCGACCATCTACAACTTCTCCACCCAGCTCTCCGACATCGACCGCGGCGTCTATGAAACGTTCGACGTCCGGATGGCGAAGCAGCCCTCCGAGACGATCGAGTTCATGCTCACCCGCTTCCTCGCCTACTGCCTCGAATACACGGAAGGCATCGAGCTGACGGAAGGCGTCGCGGCGGGCGATCTGCCCGCGGTGCTCGTGCGCGACCTCACCGGCCGCGTCACCGCGTGGATCGAAGTCGGCGCGCCGGACGCCGAGCGCCTCCATCGCGGCAGCAAGCTCGCCGGCCGCGCGGCGGTCTACACGCATCGCAACATCCGTCAGGTGTTGTCCGAGCTGAGCGCGCGCAAGGTGCACGGCGGCGAAGACATCCCGATCTACGCCTTCGAGCCGCGTTTCATCGAGGAGGTCGCCGCGACCCTCGACCGCCGCGTCGATGTCTCGGTCAGCGTCACCGAACGGCAGCTCTACCTCGACGTGAACGACAAGCACTTCGAGACGACAATCGCGGAACACCGCTTAGCTTGACGTGGGGACGGGCTTCAGCCCGCTCCGGGACGGCTGAAGCCCGTCCCCACGTTAACGAATGACGAACCGTGACACGCCGTCTGCTGCGCCATTGCGCGTCCAGCGTTGTTCCGTGAACCGGATCTCCTCCGGCGTCGCGACGATCACCGTCGACGACCGCGTGCCCCAGCGCTCGTTCAGCACGAACGCCTCGCGGTCCGGCGTGCGGCCGTGATTCGTGCGCAGGAAGCGCAGCAGCTCGCCTTCGAGATCGTCCGACGCAAGCGCTGCCCGCATCGCCGCCTCGCCTGCTGCGACCTTCGGCCACAACTCGTCCGGCGTCCCGTTGCTCACCGCATGAATGCCCGGCGTCCACTCGTGCGCGACGCGTTCGGCGTTCGTCACGTACGCCACGCCTTCGCCTGCGACGCCGCAGATGAGATGGAAGCCTGCATAGTCGTCCATCCGCGACGCCACCTCATTCACGTACTCCATCGGCGAGAGCGACGAGCGGAGAAACGAAGCGACGAGCATCCCGCGCGACGGCGCATTCGCACGCGCGGCGAAGCGCAAATTCGTGATGGCGGCAAAGCGTCCGGCGCGCGTGATCGCCAGCCAGGTGCCGCCGGCGAGCGCGTCGCGTCCGCCGAGGATGTTCGCGTCGTCGAGCCAGAAATCGGCCGGGAGGGCGGGACGGGAGTGGTCCTCATCGCGGTTCGCCGCGATGACGAGCGGATACGCATCCGAAGCGCGATGGGCAACGACGACGAGGCACATGAACGTAGGGCCGGCTCTCCAGCCGGCCCCGTAGATCGACATTGGGCCGGCTGGAGCCGGCCCTACATTCTTACTCCGACCAATAGAACTTCGGCAGTTCCTCGCGCGACGGCCATTCGCGATTGAGCGTCGCCGCGTCGTAAACGTCACCGTTCTTCACGACCCAGCGCACCTTCGCCGTGTTGTGCACGTCGTCGAGCGGGTTCGCATCGAGCACCGCGAAGTCGGCCAGCTTGCCCACCTCGATCGAGCCGAGGTCGGGGGCGAAGCCGAGCTTGTCGGCGGCGAGGATCGTCGAGGCGCGGAGAGCCTCCATCGGCGTCATCGCCTTGCGCCCGCCCGTCGCTCCTTCACCGGCCATCGCCCAGAGCTCCCAGTGCGGGCCGAGGCCCTGGAGCTGGCCGTGGGCGCCGAGGGAGACGTTGCCGCCGGCGCGGAGGATTTGGGCGGCGCCGGTGGCGACCGTCGGGAAGAAGTACTCCGACGGATCGATCCACGTGTGGCGGCGCGCGAGATTGTCGACGGCGAAGTGCGGCGTGAAGCGGCGCAGCTTCGGATCGTCGTGCAGCGACGGCGACATCGACTGCCACAAGTACTGCTCGCCCCACGGACCGCCGTACGACACGATCAGCGTCGGCGTGTAGAACGTCTTCGATTGAGCCATGAGCTGGATGACGTCGTCATGCAGCTCGACCGGCAGCGAGTGCTCGAAAGACGTGAAGCCGTCGAGCGCCATCGTGATGTCCGTGGAGAGCTCGCCCGCCCCCTCCGCCGTCAGCCGCATCTGCTCCTGCCGGCAAGCCTCGGCGAACCACATCCGCTCCGCGCGCTGCGGCTGCTGATACACCTTGATGAGGCGCGCGCCGTAGGCCTTCATGCGGCGCACCTGGCGGCGCGCGTCCTCGAGGTCGTTCACTTCCGCGAAGACATCCGCCTGCTGCCCGCCGTAGAGCACGTCGCCCGAGGAGTAGACGCGGGGACCGATCATGAGGCCAGCCTCGACCATCTCCGCCTGCGAGAACACGTCGAGCGACGGCGCGGACGGGTCGTAAACCGTCGTGACGCCGTACGCGAGGTTCGCGGCGTACTCCCACTTCGTCTCCGGGAAGATCTCCATCGACGAGTAGTGCAGATGCGCGTGCGTGTCGATGAGGCCGGGGATGATCGTCTTGCCCGCGGCGTCGATCTCCTTCGCGCCCGCGGGAGCGGTGAGATTCGGACCGACGGCCGTGATGCGATTGTTCGTCACGGCGATGTCGGCGCGATCGAGCACCTCATCGCCCTTCATCGTGACGATGCGCGCGTTGCGGATGACGAACGAGCCGCTCGGCGTGTCGCGCGGCACGTTGAGCGCAATCGCGATCGACTCCGACTTTGGCACCTTCAGCTTCGGCTCATCGCCTTTGTCGGCCTTGTCGGCCTGCTTCTTGGCGTCATCGTCTTTCGCATCATCATCCTTCTTGTCTCCCGGCTTCTCCTTCGCGTCGGCCTTCTTCTTCTCGGCCTCGACGAACGCGAGCGCGGACTTCATCGGGAGGCGATGGAACTGATTGCCGAGCGTCCAGGTGATCGTCTGTCCCTTGTCCGCCCAATCGACGTACCCGCCGGCCTCCTCGGAGAGACGCCACACGGGCACCGAGCCTTCCTTCAGGCTGACTTCCACCGGCTCCTTCATCTGGATGCCGGGCAGTGCGGCGACGTAGACGTTGTCGCGTGAGGTGAACGCGACCCACTGCTCGTCCGGCGACGGCACGAGGTCGCCGATCGCGGGGAAGCGGAGATGGCGGCGTTTGTCGGTGCCGTCCGGGCGGACGGAGACGAGCTCGTTCTTCGGGTCGTCCGTCGGCTTCTCCGGATCGATCGCCTCCCGATAGTAGATGCGCGAGCCGTCGTTGTTCCACCACGCCTGGGGATGGAAGCGGAACGTGGAGCCGAGCTTCACCGGCGAAACGAACTGCGTCTCGCCGCCGTTCGCCGGCATCCAACGGATCTCGAAGAAACTCTCCTCTTCCGGCTGGCGGCCGCGCAGCTCGAGGCCGGTGCCCTGCACGAACACGAGGCGGTCGCCCTTCGGCGACCACTCCGGATTGACGTAGTGGCCCGGCACCGTGGTCAGCTTGGTCGGCGCCTCGGAGGAGCCGAGGCGCGACTTCCAGATCGCGCCGCCGTCTTTGTCGCTCCAGGTGACGAACGCGACCCACTGGCCGTCCGGCGAGACGGACGGCGAATACTCGCGGCGCGGGAGACCGGCGCCGTCCGGCGTGATGCGCGTCGGCTCGCCCGTCGCCTTGCCGCCGGCGATCTTCTGCATCCAAACGCGGCCGAACGCGTCGAAGACGATCGCGCTGCCGTCCGGCGTTTGCGACGCCCAGCGCAGAATGCGTGCCTTCACGTTCGGCGTCTGCTCGACCTTCTCCTGCCACGCCACGCGCGGCGCGAGCGACTGCTCGACGTCTGCCGTGAACGCGATGTTCTCCGTCTTGCCGGAGTTGACGTCGAGCTTCGTCAGCTTGCCGTTGTTGCTGAAGTAGACCGTCCGCCCGTCCTTCGCCATCGCGTAGTTCGGCCAGAGATCCATCTGCGTGAAGCCTTCCTGCTCGTCGCGGGTCACGCCGCGCAGGACGATGCGCTCGCTGCCGCTCTGCAGGTCGCGCGCGACGAGCACGGAGTCGGCGTCGCGGCGGCTGACGAAGAGCAGCGTCTTGCCGTCCGGCGAGAGCAGCGGCCGCACCGCGCCCCCCATACCGCCGGTGAGCTGCGTGACTTCGCCGGTGCGGCGGTCGTAACGCTTGATGTCCCACAAGCCGTTGTTCATCACCGGCGCGTAGCTGAAGCGCCGGTCGCGCGACGAGAAGTAGATGTAGCGGTTGTCCGTCGAGAACAGCGGGCCCGACGCGTTGTTCACCTCGTCGGAAGACGTCAGCTTGACGCCCGAGCCGCCGCGCACGTGATAGAGCCACAGCTCGACGGGCGGGATGCCGCCACGCGCGCCGGTCTCTTTGCGAGCGACGAGATAGTTGCCATCCGGCGACCACGCCGCGGAGCGAACGTAGTAGTTCTTCTCCGTGGTGAGCGCCCGCGGGTTCTTGCCGTCGGCATCCATCAGCCAGACGTTCTCGATCCCGCTGCGGTCGCTGCCGAACGCGATCGTCTTGCCGTCGGGCGAGTAGCGCGGATGCTGGTCGAACGCCGGCCCGCTCTGGATCGCCTTCGCCTTCCCGCCCCCGACCGGCACCGTGTAGATGTCGCCGAGGAGGTCGAAGACGAGCGTGGAGCCATCAGGCGAGAGGTCGATCGAAGACCACGTCGCCTCGGACGTCGTGAACTTCACCGTGCGCGCGTCCGGCCGCGGCTTGTTGATCTCTTCCGCCGGATCGAACTTCTTCTTTTCGGGCTCTTTCTTCTTCGGCGCTGCGGCGAGCGGCAACGCCAGGGCCAGGGCGAGCATCAGCAGGGTGAGCTTTCTCAAATCGCGGACCTCCTGAAGATGTGAAATCGCGGGAGTTTATCTTTTTGACGGACGGCGGTTGTGACGAGTCGGTTAGCACGCGGTTTCTGTTACCGTGGCCGCCCGAGTCCGAAATCTCTCGACAAAAAGAGGTCCTGTGAAGACATTCACGCTTCGTCAGCGGCTGCGCTACGCGTTCGACAACACGCTGTCCAAAGGAACTCCCGCGCTCATCGCGTGGCTGGCGATCGTCACCATCGCATTTCTGACCGTCGCATCGATCCTGCTCGTAGTGCTGGGCGACGTCCCAGCCGGCGAGAACGGCACGGCGATCTCCTTCCCCGAACTGATGTGGCGCAGCCTGATGCACGCGCTCGATGCGGGCATGGTGGGCGGTGACACCGGCGACGCTTTGTATCTCTTCATGATGCTGCTCGTCACCCTCGGCGGCATCTTCATCCTCGGCACGCTCATCGGTCTCATCTCCAACGGCGTCGGCAATCAGATCGAGGAGCTGCGCAAGGGCCGTTCGCTCGTCGCCGAAGTCGACCACGTCGTGATCCTCGGGTGGAACGACCGCATCTTCTCCATCGTCGGCGAGCTCGTTCTCGGCAACGAGCACCGCAAACGCAACGTGATCGTGATCATGGCCGACCGCGACAAGGTATCGATGGACGACGAAGTGCGGGAGCGCATCGCCGATCCGAAGACCACGCGCATCGTCTGCCGCCGCGGGAATCCCATCGACCTCGGCGACCTGAAGATCGTGAACTTCAACGCCACGCGGGCCATCGTCGTCCTTTCGCCCGAGGGGGATGATCCCGATGCGGAAGTGATCAAGACGATTCTCGCCGTGACGAACCATCCCGAACGGCGGACGGAGAAGTTCCACATCGTGGCCGAGATCCGAGAGCGCCGAAATATGGAGCCGGCGCGGTTGGTCGGCCG
>JAFAVZ010000108.1 GCA_019242175.1 Acidobacteriota bacterium | reverse complement strand
CTTCACCGGCACGTTCACGGCGACCACGGTCAGCGGCGGCTTCATCGACGCGACGATTCCCGCCGGCTACGCACCGCACAACATCCAGAACCTCGGCGGCTCGCTGTACGTCACGTACGCGAAAGTCGGGGGAGACGGCAAGCCGGTCAATGGCATCGGCAACGGCTACGTGCGCAAGTTCAACACGGACGGCGTACGCGATCTGACGTTCGCCATCAACAACGGCGCGCTCGATGCACCGTGGGGCCTCGCGATCGCGCCGGCCTCGTTCGGCCTCTTCGGCGGCTCGCTGCTGGTCGGCAACTTCGCGCCCGCGGGACGCATCCACGCCTACAACCCGACCACCGGCGCGTTCCTCGGCACGCTGCAGGACGTCGGCGGGCTTGGCATCGAGATCGATTACCTCTGGGCGCTGCAGTTCGGCAATGGTGGCAACGGCGGTGACGTGAACGCGCTGTACTTCACCGCCGGCATCGCCGACGAAGTGCACGGACTCTTCGGCGTCCTGCGGCCGACGACGGCGCAGGCGACCTCGATCATCCACTTCACGACATCCAACTACTCGGTGTTCGAAGGGCAGGGGAGCGTCGACATCACCGTCATCCGGGAAGGCGACGCCTCCGGCAACGCGACGGTCCACTACGCGGCTCTCACCAGCTCCGGCACCGGCTTCGCCGACTCCTCCGACTTCACGCTCGCGCCGAACACGCTAACGTTCGCGCCGGGCCAGACGGTCAAGACGTTCAACGTCGCGATCACGAACGACGCGGTGACGGAAGGCGACGAGACGCTGCAGCTCGTGTTGAGCAATCCGACCGGCGCGCAGCTTTCCGGTCCCAACGTCGCCAAGCTCACAATCGTCGAGGCCGACGTGCCGAGCATCGCTCCCGGCTCGGCCTATTACCAGACGAATCTCGCGTCGGACCTCAACAACCTCGCGAAGATCGTCGATCCGCAGCTCGTGAATCCGTGGGGCATCACGATCCGCGGCACGAGCCCGTTCTGGACGGCGAACAACGGCAGCGGCACTTCTTCGCTGCTGCAGGTCGTCCCTGGCTCCGACTCCACGTCGCTCAGCGGCATCGGACACGTGACCATTCCGGGCGGCCTGCCGACTGGCACCGTCGGCAACTCGACGGTCGACTTCCAGATCGCGCCGCCGTCGCCCGGCGCGCCGGCCCCGGCGAACTTCATCTTCGCTTCCATCACGGGCAACATCACGTCCTGGAATGCCGCGAGCGGAACCACGGCTCAGAATCAGGTATCGATGCCCGGCCACGTCTTCACCGGACTGGCGATCGGCGCGAACGGGAGCGGCAATCGGCTCTACGCCGCCGACTTCGCGAACAATCACATCGACCCCTTCACCGGCACGTTCACGGCGACCACGGTCAGCGGCGGCTTCATCGACGCGACGATTCCCGCCGGCTATGCACCGCACAACATCCAGAACCTCGGCGGCTCGCTGTACGTGACGTACGCGAAAGTCGGTGGGGACGGGCGGCCGGCGAACGGGATCGGCAACGGCTACGTGCGCAAGTTCAACACGGACGGCGTGCGCGATCTGACGTTCGCGATCAACAACGGCGCGCTCGATGCTCCGTGGGGCGTCGCGATTGCGCCGGCTTCGTTCGGCATCTTCGGCGGGTCGTTGCTCGTCGGCAACTTCGCCCCTGCGGGCCGCATCCACGCCTACAACCCGACCACCGGCGCCTTCCTCGGCACGCTGCAGGACGCCGGCGGCGACGGCATCGAGATCGACCAGCTGTGGGGCCTGCAGTTCGGCAATGGCGGGAACGGCGGCGACGTCGACGCGCTCTACTTCACGGCCGGCATCGGCGGCGAAACGCACGGGCTCTTCGGCGTCCTGCGACCGACCACGGTGCAGGCTACGACGCTGATCCGCTTTCTCACCGACAGCATCGAAGCGGCGGAAACGCAGGGAAGCGTCAACGTCACGGTCATCCGTGAAGGCGACACGGCGGGCATCGCGACCGTCCACTACACGCCGGTGACCAGCGCCGGGCCGGGCTTCGCCGGCGGCGCCGATTTCACGCTCGCGCCCGGCACGCTGACGTTCAATCCCGGCGAAGTCGCGAAGACCTTCGCGGTCGGCATCACGAACGACCAGCTGACGGAGGGGAATGAGACGCTGCAGCTCCTGCTGAGCAATCCGGTCGGCGCACAGCTCGCCACGCCTTCCGAGGCGACGCTCACGATTCTCGACAACGGGACCGGCATCGCCAACGTCTCCATCACCAAGACGGCCGGCGGCGGATTCGTGATGCCGGGAACGAACTACGCGTACACGATCACGGTCGCGAACAGCGGCCCGAACACGGCGACGAACGTCGTGGTCTCGGACACGTTGCCGGCCGGCGTCACGTACGTTTCCGCGGTCCCGTCGCAGGGTTCTTGCGCCGGCACGACGGTGGTCACCTGCACGCTCGGCTCGATCAACAGCAACGCGAATGCGACGATCACGCTGACCGTCACCTCGCCGGCAGTGCCGGGCCAGGTGTCGAACACGGCGACCGTGACGACGAGCGCTACCGACCCGGATCTCAGCAACAACAGCTCGACGTCGAACGTGCAGGTCGGCGATCCGCTCACGATTCCCACGCTCTCCGAGACGATGCTGCTCATGCTGGCGCTGCTGCTCGCGGTCGTCGGCGCTACGCGTTTGATGCGATGAGAAAAACGTAGGGCCGGCTGTTCAGCCGGCCCAGCCTCGATACGGGGCCGGCTGGAGAGCCGGCCCTACATTTTTCTACTCCTTGGGGCGCGCGAGCGATGTCAAGCCGGTGAGGCCGCCGAGGCCCATCGTTTCGACGGCGCTGGAGGGGACGATGACCATCGAGCCCTTCTCCTTGAGCGCCTCGTAAAGCATGTTCATCGCGCGCAGATGCATCGCGGCGGGACGGTTTTCGTACTCGGCCGCGGCGGCGACGAAGCGCGACGCGATCTCGGTCTCGGCCGTGCCGAGGATGATGCGGGCCTGGCGTTCGCGCTCGGCCTGGGCCTGGCGGCTCATCGCCTCCTCGAGGCCCTGGGGGATGCGCACGTCGCGGATCTCGACGGAGTGCACGGTGATGCCCCACGCATTCGTCTTCTCGTCGAGGATCGAGCGCAGTTGTGCGCCGATGTGCTCGCGTTCGGTGATCATCGTCGCCAGCTCGGCGTGACCGATCGCTTCGCGCAACGCGGTCTGCGCCGACATCGCGATCGCCTGCAGGTAATCGATGACTTCGAGGACCGACTTCTGCGCGTCCCACACCGTCCAGAAGACGATGGCGTCGACGTCGACCGGCACCGTGTCGCGGGTGAGCGTCGACTCGGCCGTGACGTTCGTGACGCGCATGCGTTGGTCGATGAGATGCGAGATCTGGTCGACGACGGGCAGGATCATGAAGAGGCCCGGCCCGCGCAGACCGCGGAAGCGTCCGAAGCGCAACACGACCGCTTTCTCCCACTGGTCGGCGACCTTGATGCCGAAGAGCGCGAGCACGGCGAGGGCGAAGACGAACAAGCCCACGAGCGGCACGCCCGAGACGAGCACGATGGCGGCGACAGCCACCAGGATGACGAACACGGTGAAGCTGACGCCATTCACGTAGCGACGCGCGCCTCCCCGGGCCTCGCCGTCGCTGTCCGCAGGTTGTCGCTTGGTCGCTGCTGAAAATGAAACGCTCATTCTTCTTTCCTCCCTTGGGCCTGTTCGGCCCTCTCGACGAGTGCTTCCACCACGTCTTCCATCGGCACTCCGAGCGCCTCGGCATTCGCGAGCAGCCGATCGATCAGCTCCTGGAGCGCCTTGCGCTTCTCGCGCGACTTCGCCGTCGCCCGGGCCGCCACGAACGTGCCGGTCCCTTGCTGGGTCTGCACGATGCCGCGGATCTCCATCTCCCGGTAAGCCTTGGCGATGGTGTTGAGGTTCACGG
>JAFAVZ010000079.1 GCA_019242175.1 Acidobacteriota bacterium | reverse complement strand
ACATCGAGGAAGAGATCCCCGGCCAGACGATCGGCGAAGTGCTGGCGATGACCCAGTACGACTGGCGCGACCTGGAAAAGCGGATGAAGCAGCAGATCGACGCGGCCATCAAGGCAGACGTGATGCGCCCCGGCGAAGGCATGCGCCTGCTGCAGGACTACGAGAAGGGCTTGAAGGATCAGACCTACTTGAGCTTTGATTAGCGGGCGCGGCCGCGGAATCACGGCCGCCTTTCGTTAGTTAAAATAACCCGGAACAATCAATCAGCACAGGAGACAGCACGATGCGGAGATCGCTTGCGCTTGGCGCACTGGTTCTTGCTGCGTTCGCTTCGAACGCATTCGCCGTCGGTGAGGCCCGGCTCACCGGAAAAGTCACCGACTCGGTCACGAAGGAGCCGCTGAAGGACGCGACGGTTCTCGTCGTGGCGACCGAGGCCAAGAAGTTCCAACAGACGTACAAGGTGAACCCGAAGGATGGCTCGTACGCGATCTTCCTCGTCGACGGAACGATCCACTACGACATCACCTACTCGGCGCCCGGCCATCAGTCCTACAAGGAAAACGTGAAGTTGAAGCTCGGGCCGGAGAAGAACGACAAGGACGTGACGCTGCCGCCGCTCGGCGCCACTGCCGCGCAGCCGCGTCCGGCAGCCGCTCCGAAGCCGGATCCCTCCACCGCCGCGTTCAACGCCGGCGCGGAGCTCGCGAATGCGGGCGACGTCCCGGGCGCGATCGCGAAGATCGAAGAGGCCGTCACCGCGAAGCCGGAGTTCGTCGCCGGCTACTCGGCGCTCGCGAAGCTGTACGTGCGCCAGAAGGATTACGCGAAGGCGATCGACCGCGCGAACAAGTCGCTCTCCATCGATCCGGAGGAGACCGACATGTACTCGATCCTCTTCGAGTCCTACACCGCCACGGGCGACAAGGCGAAGGCCGCGGAGATGAAGAAGAAGATGCCGGCCAACGCGGCGGTGCTCTTCAATGACGCCGCGAAGCTTCTCAACGCGGGCAAGGATTCCGAGGCCGAGCCGCTGCTGAAGCAGGCCGTTTCGGTGGACGACAAGTTCGCGCAGGCCTACTACGAGCTCGGCATGATCTACATCCGCGGCGGCAAGAACGCCGACGCGAAGACGAACCTGGAGAAGTACCTCGAGCTCGAGCCGAAAGGCAAAGACGCGGCCACGGCGAAGGAAATGCTCAACTACGTGAAGTAATGGAACGGCCGGCTTCAGCCGGTCCGAAGGTCAGCCAAAGGGCGGGCGAAAGCTCGCCCTTACGTTTTGGTGACCGTGAAATTCCTGACGCAAGCCGCGGCTTGCGATTCCTGTCATGCAGAAGAGACTCTTTCCCGCGCTCTCGCTCGCACTTCTGATGCTCGCCGGCTGCGCCTCCAGCAAGTCGGACAGCGGGCTCGGAAAAGCCAAGGTCAAGATCCCCGATCCCGAGCTGCGACTCTCCCAGATCAGCAGCGTTCCCTCCGCCGCCCGCTACGTCTCCGGCGGCATCCCGATGAACTACCGGCTGCGCGTTTCGAATCGCGCGGCGCAGCCGATCACGCTGAAGCGCATCGACGTGGTCTCGCTCGGCGTCGGCGCGTATCGCCTCCCCACCGCCAGCCGCCCGTTCCAGACGACGATCCAGCCCGATCACTACGACGTCGTCGAGTTCTGGGCCCCCGGTTTCGTCGACGATCCCTCGATCCTCGGCGCGAACGGCCCGGTGACGTTGCGTGTCACGGCGCACTTCGACTCGCCCCTCGGCCAGTTCGACCACATCGTCGTCCAGCAGGTGCACGAAAACCTCGGCGACGTAGACGTGCCGTAAAACGTGGGGCCGGAAAACGGCAACCTGTCATCCTGAGCCGCGCAGACGGCGAAGGATCTCCCGGCACGTGCGCTCATCGCCCGCATTAGGAGATCCTTCGCCGTCTACGCGGCTCAGGATGACAAAGGCCGTGCTCAGGATGACACGAGCTCCTCTTCCGGCTCGTACGCCAGGCTCGGGCCCAGCCACCTCTCCGCGACTGCCAGCGGCACATCCTTGCGCTGCTGGTAATCCGCGACCTGGTCCTTTCCGATCTTGCCTACCGAGAAGTAGTGCGCGTCGGGGTGGCCGAAATAGAGGCCGCTCACCGATGCGGCGGGCATCATCGCGAAGCTCTCCGTCAGCTTGATCCCCAGCTCCTCCGCTTCGAGCAGGTTGAAGAGCGTGCGTTTCTCGCTGTGATCGGGGCACGCCGGATAGCCGGGCGCGGGGCGGATGCCGCGGTACTCCTCGCGGATCAGCTCCTCCGGCGTCAGCGCCTCGTCCTGTGCGTACCAGCCCGTCCGCACCTCTTTGTGCAGCAGCTCCGCGAGCCCCTCGGCGAGCCGGTCGGCGAGCGCCTTGGTGAGGATCGAATTGTAGTCGTCGTGATCCTTCTGAAAGCGGGCGACGAGCTCGTCGACGCCGATGCCTGCCGTCACGGCGAAGCCGCCCACGTAGTCGACCGCGCCGCTTTCGAACGGCGCGACGAAGTCCGCCAGCGCGACGTTCACGCCGGTCGTCGTCGGCTGCTGTTGCCGCAGCGTGTGGAAGCGCGCGATCACGTCGCTGCGCGTCTCGTCGCGATACAGCTCGATGTCGTCGCCGACGGCGTTCGCAGGCCAGAAGCCGTACACCGCGCGCGCCTTCAGGAGCCGCTTCTCAATGATCTCCGCGAGCAGTTTGCGCGCGTCGTCGTACAGCTCCTTCGCGCGCGGCTCGTCGAGGATGCTCGGATACGTGCCGCGCAGCTCCCACGCCTGAAAGAACGGCGTCCAGTCGATGAAAGGCTCGATGCGCTCCAACGGGAAGTCTTCGTAAGCGCGGACGCCGAGGAATGGCGGCTTTTCCGGTTCGTAGTCGAAGACCGGCTTGTGATGGCGCGCGTCTTCGATCGTCAGCAACGCGCGTTCGTTGCTCCGCGCGGCCTGCTGTTCCCGCAGCCGGTCGTACTCGGCGCGGACGCCTTGCGTGAATGCGTCGCGTTTATCGGTGAGCAGCGAGCTGACGACGCCGACCGCACGCGACGCGTCGAGCACGTGCACGGTTGCGGACGTGTAGCGCGGCGCGATCTTCACGGCCGTGTGCAGCTTCGACGTCGTGGCGCCGCCGATCAGCAGCGGCGTGCGGATCTGCCGCCGTTCCATCTCCCGCGCCACGTGCACCATCTCGTCGAGCGACGGCGTGATGAGGCCGGAGAGGCCGATGATGTCCACGCCTTCCTTCGTCGCCGTATCGAGGATGCGGTCGACCGGAACCATGACGCCGAGGTCGATCACTTCGTAGTTGTTGCAGACGAGGACGACGCCCACGATGTTCTTGCCGATGTCGTGAACGTCGCCCTTCACCGTCGCGAGCAGCACCTTCCCGCGCGAGCTCTGGTCTTCCGTCTTCTCCAGCTCCATGAACGGCAGCAGATACGCGACGGCCTTCTTCATCACGCGCGCGCTCTTCACGACCTGAGGCAGGAACATCTTGCCGGCGCCGAAGAGGTTGCCGACGATGTTCATGCCGTCCATGAGCGGCCCTTCGATGATCGAAAGCCCGGTCGGATACTTCGTCCGAGCCTCGGCCAGGTCGTCATCGAGATGTTCGACGATGCCTTTCACGAGCGCGTGCGAGAGGCGTTCTTCGAGCGTGCCGTGGCGCCATGCTTCCGCTTCTTTCGCCGTCGTCGCGCCGGTGCCTTTCACCGAGTCGGCGAAGGCGATGAGGCGCTCCGTGGCGTCGGGACGGCGATCGAGCAGCACGTCTTCCACGAGCTCGAGCAGGTCCTTCGGCACTTCCTCGTAGATCGCGAGCTGGCCGGCGTTGACGATGCCCAACGTCAGCCCGGCGCGGATCGCGTGATACAGAAACGCGGCGTGCATCGCCTCGCGGACGGTCTTGTTGCCGCGGAAGGAGAACGAGACGTTGCTGATGCCGCCGGACGCGCTCGCAAGCGGGAACTTCTCGCGCAACTGCCGTACCGCTTCGATGAAGCCGACGCCGTACGCGTTGTGCTCCTCGATGCCCGTCGCAACGGTGAGCACATTCGGATCGAAGATGATGTCGGTGGGATCGAAGCCGATCTCGTCGACGAGAATGCGGTACGCGCGTGAGGAGATCGCGACCTTGCGCTCGATCGAGTCGGCCTGCTCCTGCTCGTCGAAGGCCATCACGACCACGGCGGCGCCGTAACGTTTGATGAGGCGCGCCTGCTCGCGGAACTTGTCTTCGCCTTCCTTGAGCGAGATCGAGTTCACGACCGACTTCCCCTGCGTGCACTTCAGACCCGCCTCGATGACCGACCA
>JAFAVZ010000686.1 GCA_019242175.1 Acidobacteriota bacterium | reverse complement strand
AGAAGTCGACGTCACTCCACGTCCCGAGCTTCTTCCGCTTCTACGAAATCGAAGTTCCCGGCATCAAGCGCTTCCACTGCTGGTACGACGAGAAGGAGCGCATGGCGATGATCGACATCTCGAAGCCGTCGCCGCGCGGGAGACCGTCGGGGACGTAAGAGCGCGCGACAAACGGTGAGCGGGCGTCCCGCCCGCGTCCGCGGCACGTCTCGTGCCGCGGTTTTGTTCACGATGCCGCGGTTCCGTTCACCAGTGCTGCAGTCCATCCACCAAATGCCGTCGGGCGAGGACGCCCGCCGGACGCGGGCGAGACGCCCGCTCACCAAAAACAAAAGGGCCGGCCCTACGTGTTTCTGGCGTGTGCGGCGGTGATTGCTCGAAGCCGCCGTGCGGAGACCGCCAAGCACGTGAGTGCGGTGAGCGGGCGTCCCGCCCGCGTCCGCGGCACGTCTCGTGCCGCGGTTCCGTTCACGATGCCGCGGTTTCATCCATCAGTGCCGCGGTTCCTTCATCAGTGCCGTCGGGCGAGGACGCCCGCCGGACGCGGGCGAGACGCCCGCTCACCAAAAACAAAAGGGCCGGCCCTACGTCTTTCTGCGTGTGTGGCGGTTACTGCTCGAAGTCGCCGCGCGGAGACCGTCAAGCACGCGAGTGCGGTGAGCGGGCGTCCCGCCCGCGGCCGCGGCACGTCTCGTGCCGCGGTTCCGTTTACGACGCTGCGGTTCCGTTCACCAGTGCTGCAGTCCATCCACCAAATGCCGTCGGGCGGGGACGCCCGCCGGACGCGGGCGAGACGCCCGCTCGCCAAAAACAAAAAGGGCCGGCTGGAGAGCCGGCCCTGCGTGTTTCTGGCGTGTGCGGCGGGTTACTGCTGATTGCGCGTCGTGGCGTCGGAGTTGCCGTGCGAGTCCGTCGCGTCGTCGTGCGTGGCGGAGTGCAGGCGGCGGGCGCCGACCGGCGCGGCGAACTGGCGGATCGTCGCGATCGCGTCGCTGCTCATCGTGAACGGAGTGCCCTGCGTGAACACGACGCCGAGGTCGTCGCGGAACGCGCCGTTGTTGACGAGGAAGTCGGAGAGGGACGCGATGGGGATGTGCGCGTTCCAGTTCGCGTTGATCGTCTTGATGTACTCGTTCGCGAAGAGCGTGTAGCCGATGTCGGTGAGGTGGAAGCCGTCGAGGCTGAACAGACCGCCGGTGACGAACGCGGTGTTGAGCGCGTACGGGCCAACGGCGATGCCGGCCGTCCAACGGTCGAAGAGACCGCGGATGTCGACGACCGGGATGTTCCGGGCCGAGGCGGCGGTGTTGATGATGTCGTTGAAGGCGACGGCGCGGGCCTGGATCTCGGTGATCTCTGCCGGCGTCAGGACGTCGGAGTCGGCGAGCGGCTTGCCGGCGTCCGGCAGCGCGTTGAACGGCGGGACGGCCGCGAGCTGCGGCGGGATGCCGTAGCCGGTGCCGACCTTCGAGGCGGCGGTGAGGAGCACGCGGCTGCCGGCCGGAAGCTGGCCGACGGTGCCGTTGCCGAGGTCGGCGATCAGCGGAACCGGAGCGCCGCCGACGAGCACGGGCTGGCGCGTCGCCGGGTTGATGATCACGGCCGGAACGGTGTTCGCGATCGGCAGCGAAGAGGCGTTCGTCGGGATGTTGCCGACGATGATGCCGGCGTTCGGCGCGCCCGCCACGAGGCGGTCGAGCAGCGCGTTGTAGCCGGTGCGGAACGTCTCGACCGGCGTCAGCGCCTTCGGCGTGCCGGAGAGCACCGCGCCGAGGAGGTCGTTGCCGCCGATCCAGATCGCGATGAACGTCGGCTGCTGGGCCAGCGCCTGGTCGGCCGGCGTGCCGAGGCCGCGCAGGATGAAGCGCGCGTAGCTCTGGGCCGTGCCGTTCGGCGGGTTCTCATTGCCCTTGATGGTCGTGAGGTCGGTGACGTTCGCGCCCGGGATCGAGAGGTTGTTGTACGGGCGGGGGAACGTCGAGTTCAGCGGCTGGCCGGTGCCCGGAGCGGGCTGGATGACCGGGGGATAGGCGACGGCATTGATCAGCGTCAGCTCGTTGCCGATGCCTGGGTAGCTCACCAGCGGCTGGACGAAGTCTTTCGCGTGCGCCTGGCGGGCGATGATCGCCGGCCAGCTGTACGGCTGGTGGCGCTCGTTGAGCGACCCGCTCTCGACGCCGGCGCCATAGCTGTCGCCGAGGGCCACGAAGCGGGTGAAGTCCGCCGAGCCGCGAGCCGCCGCGAAAATCGGCGTGGCGGCGAGCAGCAGGACTGCGGCAAGGATGCTCGCAAGTGTTCTTTTCATGATGTGGGTCTCTCCTTGGCTAGAAGCGCAGACCGACGTTGAGGCTGATCAGGTTCGCGCTCGTCTTGTACGTCCCGTTGAATTCGGGGCTCTGTCCGTTCGTGCTGCGGTCCTTGAAGTGCAGGATCATGTCGCTCGCATCGAAGATCCACGGTCCCTTGTGGTAGCCGATGCCGAACATCACGCCGGTGCGGTCGGCATCCGGCAGCAGCGGGCTGACGGCTTCCGTCGGCTGCGGGTTCTTGTCATACACGGCGCCGAGGCGGACGTCCCAGTCCGGCGTCACGCGGCGGTTGCCGCCGATGCGGTAGGAGAACGTGTTCTTCCAGTTCTGGGGGCGGTTCAGGTTGCGCTCCGGGTTCTGGTCGAACTGCACGAGCAGCGTCTCGAAGCGGCTCCACGTCGTGTGCGTGACGTCGAGCTCGATGTCCCAGTTCGGGATCGCGGTGGTCGCGACGCCGGCCTGGATCGTCGCCGGGAAGGCGAACTTCGCGTGGATGCCCTGGTCGGGCGGGAGCTGCGACGCGACGATCGCATCGAGCTGCGCGTTGCCGGTCGGGATCTGCGTGAAGTCGGCGTCGCCGGTGAAGTCGATGTCCATGTCCGAGCGATACGCCGCGCCGATGCGCCACGTGTCATTCGGCTTGATCAGGACGCCGACGTTGTAGCCCCACGCCGAGTTCCAGTCGCTGTTGAGGTAGACGTTC
The DNA here is from genome assembly GCA_019242175.1 of Acidobacteriota bacterium. Classification (GTDB taxonomy): domain Bacteria; phylum Acidobacteriota; class Thermoanaerobaculia; order Gp7-AA8; family Gp7-AA8; genus JAFAVZ01. The sequence goes on along the minus strand of JAFAVZ010000686.1, from coordinate 10,582 downwards.
GCCACGTCCACGAAGCGGCCGGTGAACGGATTCAGCGAGCCGTTGTTGCGCTGCAGGATGACGTGCGCGCGGCGATACTCCGCGCCGACGCCAATCGCGAACATGCCGCTCGTCGACTGCCAGGCCACGGCCGGCTCGACGGAGAGCGTCTTGAGGTTCGCATCGCGCGAGACGAAGCGGCCCGGGAACGGATCTTCCCAGTCCGTGCGCAGGCCGTACGCGGTGAACGCGCCGACGCCGAACGTGAGGTTCTGGCCCCAGGGGATCACGACGTAGCCGTTGGGCGGCACGAAGGTGTGGCGCGCGTACTGCCCGCTCGTGCCGGCCGTGAACGCGTCATTTGGATCGCCCTTGAACTCGTTGGAGAAGTTGATGGCCGTTCCGCCCGCGAGGATCGTGAGCTGGCGCTGCTGCGCCATACCGGCCGGGTTGTAGAAAATCGCGCTCGGGTCATCGGCGGTCGCGACGAACGCGCCGCCCATTGCCGTCGCCTTCGCGCCCTGCTCGAAGATGGAGAAGCCGGATCCGAATGCCGAGCCGGCGATTGCCAGCGAGGCAAGCAGAGTCCATACGGGGAATCGGGTCACTGATCTGAAGCGACGCAAGAGAAACCCTCCTAGTCAATCCTGTGAGAAGTGTGAGTGAAAATTCGGCGAGATGATAGCACAGGCATTTTTCCGCCTTGGAGCCCATTAAGGCCTTGGAAACAGGAGATTTCTCGGATGAAACGACTGGTCGTCCTCGCCCTCGCCGCCACCCTCGCTCCCATCGCCTCCGCCGGCCTCTCTTACGACTTCGCCGGCAGCGGCTCGGGCGCGGCCTCCGCAGCCTCGTTTTCCGGACATACGATCGTGGAAGGAAAAGGGATGCGCGCCGAAGTGACGAAGGGCGACGGCGTCTTTTTCAAGGACGGCTCGGTCATCCTCTCCAGCGACGGCGAGACGCTGCACGTGCTCGATCCGTCCGACAAAACCTACTATGACCTGTCCTTGAAAGATCTCCGCGGCGGCATGAACTCGATGTTCGGCTCGGGGATCTCCATGCACTACGGCGATCCCAAAGTCGCCACCCGCGACCTCGGCGACGGCGGCAAGCTCGAAGGCTACCCGACGCGCCGTTCGATCGTGGACGGCTCGTTCACGCTGACCGTGGATGCGATGGGCCAGACGATGGCGGTGCCAATCTCGATGACGATCGAGCGCTGGACGACCAATCAACTCGATCCCGCCTTCGCGTTCCTGCTCGGCGGCGACGCCGCCGGCCCGACCGGCGACGATGCCTTCGACAAGGCGTTCTCCGCGCTGCTCAAGCCCCGCGACGGCTTCCCGCTCAAACAGGTGACGACGACGCGCACGAAGTTCGCCGGCCGCGAGACCACGACGTCGCACACGATGACAATCTCCCGCATCCGCAAAGAGAATGCGACGCCGTCGACGTTCGCGCTACCCGCGGGGTACAAAAAGGTGGCGAGCCCGCTGGAGAAGCTAACGAAGAAACGGTGAGCGGGCGTCTCGCCCGCGGGCAGCGGTACGTCTCGTGCCGCTGCTTCGTTTGTCGAAGGAGAGCCGCCGGGCGGGGACGCCGAAGAAACGGTGAGCGGGCGTCTCGCCCGCGGGCAGCGGCACGTCTCGTGCCGCTGCTTCGTTTGTCGAGGGAAGAGCCGCCGGGCGGGGACGCCGAAGAAGCGGTGAGCGGGCGTCTCGCCCGCGGGCAGCGGTACGTCTCGTGCCGCTGCTTCGTTTGTCGAGCGAAGAGCCGCCGGGCGGGGACGCCCGACGGCCTGCGGGCGGGACGCCCGCTCACCTCAGCTGAAGCCGGAACGTGCCCGCGCCCTCGGCAGCGAAGCCCATCCGCTTCAGGTAATCCGCGTGCACGTTCGAGTCGGCGCGGCCGACGATCTCCCGTACGCGGCGCTTGCGAAAGAAATCAGCCTCGTCATGGAACAGGAAGCTGCCGACTTTCAGATCGCGGTACTGCGGCATGACGTAGTCGAGGTTCACTTCCAGCTGCTCGCCCTCGATCTTGCCGAGGAGGAGGCCGGCCGGGACGAGATCCCGCAGTACGACGATCGCGAAGTTCGACGGCAGCTCGCGCCGGAACTGCGGGAAGAAGCGGCGGATGTCTTCCGCCTGCACGTCGAGAAAGTACTGCACGTACGGCGTGTCGGGCGCCACCTCGAGGATGCGGAACATCTCGCTCCGTCGCCACAGCAAAGTGAGCTGCACGATGTTGATGATCGCGATCGCGAAGTTCAGCACGCCAACGGGATACGCGTGGATGAGAAATCCGTAGGCGGAGAACATCGCCGCGCCGATCAGATTGATCACCCGCAGGCGGACGATTGACCGCATCAGCAGCGAGAGCGCGATGATGACCGAGGCGGCGTAGCCGAGGATCTGGAGGATCACGCGAGGAGCTCGCGCATGACCTGGTTCGCCACGTCTGCCTTCGCCCGCCCGCCCATCTCTTTCATCAGCTGGCCGACGAGGAAGCCGAACACCTGCGTCTTCCCACCGCGGTACTGCTCGACCTGCGTTGGGTTCTTCTCGATCACGCGCTGCGCGGCCTCGCGGATCGCGGCCGGATCGGAGATCTGGGCGAGACCGCGGCGATCGACGATCGTCTCCGCCGGCTCGCCGCTCGTCGACATCTCGTCGAACACTTCCTTCGCCGCCTTGCCGCCGATCGCGCCCGTTTCGACGAGGCGGATCAGGCGGCCGAGCATCGCCGGCGTCACCTTGTACTCCTCGATCGTCAGCTTCCGATCGTTGAGCACGCGCAACGCCTCGTTGCGCACCCAGTTCGTCGCGAGCCGCGGATTGCCGCACGCCTCGACGACCGCTTCGAAGTAATCCGCCAACCCGCGCGAAGCCACGAGCGCCTCGGCATCGAGGGGCGGGATGCTCCACTCCTTCTGATAGCGCTCGCTGCGCGCGCCGGGCATCGCCGGCAACCCGCTACGCACTTCGCTGATCCATGCGGAGTCGATCGTGAGCGGCTGCAGATCGGGATCGGGGAAGTAGCGATAGTCGTGCGCCTCTTCCTTGGAGCGCATCACGCGCGTCTCGCCCGCGGCGGGATCGAAGAGCCGCGTTTCCTGACGGATCGTGCCGCCGTTTTCGAGGACGTCGATCTGGCGCTGCACCTCGTAGTCGATCGCGGCCCGGATGAAGCGGAACGAGTTCAGATTCTTGATCTCGGTGCGCGTGCCGAGGGGGTCGCCCGGCTTGCGGATGGAGACGTTGGCGTCGCAACGGAGCGAGCCTTCCTCCATGTTGCCATCGCAAACCTCGGCGTACATGAGGATCTGGCGCAGCCGCGTGAGGTACTGCGTGGCTTCTTCGGCCGACCGGACGTCCGGCTCGGAAACGATCTCGATGAGCGGCGTGCCGGCGCGGTTCAGATCGACGAGCGAGGCGTCGGACTGATGCAGCAACTTGCCCGCGTCTTCCTCCATGTGGATGCGCAGGATGCGGATGTCGAAGATCTTCCCGCCCGTCGCGAGCGGCTCCTCGAACTGCGAGATCTGATAGCCCTTCGGGAGGTCGGGGTAGAAGTAGTTCTTGCGGGCGAAGACGGAGCGCGGATGAACGTCGCATCCCGTCGCCAGGCCCGCGCGGATCGCCAGCTCGACGGCGCGGCGATTCAACACCGGAAGCGCTCCGGGGTATCCCAGACAGACGGGGCACACCTGCGAGTTCGGCGGCGCGCCGAACGCGGTGGGGCAGCCGCAGAAGATCTTGGTGGCGGTCAGAAGGCGCGCGTGCACCTCGAGGCCGATGATGGTTTCGTACTGTTCGTGTCCGGGCACGCGCGGATTATAGGTAGTTACTGGTTGCTGGTTGCTGGTAGTCGTCTCCCGAGAACGGTCCGTTTCGCGCCGAGGCGCGAGCAACCAGCAACTAGCAACCAGTAACCGTATAATCAACCGTTCCCTTCGGCAATGTCTCGCACAACTGTCTTCCGAGCAACCCAGTGGGTGGTCGTGTTGATGACCGCCGCGCTGGTCGTGTGGGCGGCCGTGGCGCACGATCCGCGTTTCTTCGGCTACTCGCTGTTCTTCTCGGGACTGGTGCTCGTCGCTTCGTTCCTGCGCATCGAGGCGGGGGAGGCGTCGGTCACGTTCGAGGCGGCGGTCGTCTTCGGGGCGATCATCCTCTTCCACGATCCGGACGTTGCGCTCGTCGCCGTCTTCGTCGGATGCGGCCTCCACGCTTTCTACGAACGGCGCAAGCTCGTGGCGCTGCTCGAGCCGGCGCAGCTCGCGCTCTCCTACTTCCTCGTCGCCTCCCTCTACACCTCGGCCGTCGCGCGCGACGCGCGCCCGATGGCGAAGGTCTCCGGCTATGTGCTGCTCCTCGTCGGCTGCGTCGTGACGCAGCTCGCGTTCGCATCGCTGCGGCGCTGGTTTGATTCCGACGTCAGCCCGGTCGACTTCCGCCCGACGCTCGCGGCGCAGGGGAAGACGCTCCTGCTGCTCAGCCCTGTCGTCGGCATCGAAGTGTTGCTGTTCGCGAACTATGGCATCGGCGGCTTCGCCATCGCGTTCCTGCCGGTGCTCCTCGTGGCGTACGCGATGCGCAACGAGTCGGACGCCGAGCGCCAGAACGCGGAGCTCGTGCGCCGCAACCGCGAGCTGTCGATCCTTACCGAAAGCTCGACGCAGATCCTCTCCGCGGAAGGGGACGCCGAAACGCTCAAGCGGTTGATGGCGCTCCTCTCCAAGCTCGCGCACCTCAAGGCGTGCGCGGTCGTCACGTGGTCCGCGAATCCCGATCTGCCCGGCACCGTCTATCGCTTCGGCGAGTGTCTGCCGAGCGATCAGGAGATCCTGCGCTGGGTCGATCACGCCGGCTTCGCGGAATCGGCGCCGAGCCGCGCGTTCGTGTTCCGCGACGAGCAACGCCGCTTCCCGCTCTCCGGCGGCGGCGCGATCCAGGTGCTGATCGGCATCCAGACGCCGGAAGTCATCTACGGCATCCTCATCTTCGAGACGGACGACTCGTCGATCCTGAAGACCGGCAGTCTCAATCTCCTCACGCTGCTCGTGAACCAGACCGCGCTCTCGTTGCAGGACCAGCTGCTGCAGAGCGAGATGCGCAACAAGACGCGCGAGCTGGAAGAGCGCGCCTCGACGATGTCGACGATTCTCGAGGTCTCGAACTCGCTCATCGGCTCGTTCGATCTCGACGGTGCGTTGACGCGCATCGCCCAGGCCATCCGTACGTCGCTCGGCTTCGAGCAGGTTGTGATTGCGCTGCTCGACCAGAAGCGCAACGAGCTCACGCGCCGCGCGCACGCGGGCCTCGACGCGGTGTGGGACGAGGCGAAGCGCAAGCACATCCCGCTCGACGAGATCACGCCGATGTTCGATGCGGACTTCCGCGTCTCCAGTTCGTTCTTCGTCTCGCACAAGGCGCTGCGCCAGAGCGATCACGACTTCTTCGTGCATCACCAGGACTCCGGCTTGATGGCGGAGGAGTGGCATGAGAACGATTTGCTGATCGTGCCGCTGGTGAGCGCCGACCAGCTGATCGGCTACGTCTCGGTGCGCGAGCCGCACGACCGCCGCGTCCCGACGTTGGAGAAGGTGCAGACCCTCGAAGTCTTCGCCGTGCAAGCCGTGACCGCGCTGCAGTCGGCGCGGCAGTACGACGAGATCCGCCGCCTCACGTACATCGACTCGCTCACGCCGGCGTACAACCATCGCTTCTTCCAGGAGCAGCTCGGGAAGGAGATCCATCGCCACGCGCGGAACGGACGCGAGTTCGCCCTGGCGATGCTCGACATCGACAACTTCAAGCGGATCAACGACACGTTCGGCCATCCGGTCGGCGACGAGATTCTGAAGGCGCTCGTCGACGAACTGATCACGAACGCGCGCGACAGCGACATCGTGTCGCGCTACGGCGGCGAGGAGTTCGCGATCATCTTCCCCGACACGCCGGCGCACTCCGCGCGCGATGCGGCGAACCGGCTGCGGGAGATCATCGAGCGCTGCGAGTTCCGCATCTCCCAGCTCCATCGCAATCTGCCCATCACCATCAGCATCGGCGTTGCGTGCTATCCGCGCGACGGCGTGACGAACGCGGATCTCATCGCCCGCGCCGACAGCGCGTTGTACTGGGTGAAGAAGCACGGCAAGAATCAGGTCGCGGTCGCCGCGGAGATCCCGACGGTGGTGCAGCTCATGTCCTCCTGAGGCGGGCACGGCCCGCAGCGGTTGTTGGCCAAGCCTTCGCGATGTTTAGCGTTCTCACCGGCCTTGGCGCAGTGATGACATTGCGGGAAAGGGCGGCGGCGTGGGGACGCGCTTCAGCCCGTTCTGGACCGCGGGCCGTACTGAAGCACGAGCGTTGAACGCACGCGTGAGGAGATCCTTAACAGTCTTCGCTGTTCAGGATGACACTCGAAGGAGGGCCATTGGGTTAGCCTGTGCGCCCATGAAGCGTTTCGCGTCCTTCCTCCTTCTTCTCCTCGCCACGCCGCTCTTCGGTCAGACGCTCGACCAACGCATCGATCGCGATCTCGCGTCGTTCGTCGAGACGTACCAGTCGCTGCACGCCGCGCCGGAGCTGTCGACGCAGGAAGCGAAGACCTCCGCCTTCGTCGCCCAGCGTCTCTGCGACCTCGGCTGGACCGTGACCTATCCGTTCGGCAAGTACGAAGATCCGAAGCTGACCTGCTACGGCGTCGTGGCGGTGATGAAGAACGGCGCCGGTCCGACGGTGCTCGTGCGCAGCGACATGGACGCGTTGCCGGTCATCGAACAGACCGGCCTCCCGTACGCGAGCACGGTGAAGACGAAGAACGCGACGGGCGAGGAAGTGGGCGTGATGCACGCCTGCGGACACGACCTCCACATGACGACGCTCCTCGGCACCGCGAAGATGCTCGCCGATCTGCGCAAGCAGTGGCACGGTACGGTGATCCTCGTCGGCCAACCGGCGGAAGAAGTCGTGCTCGGCGCGAACGGGATTCTTCATGCAGGTCTGTACGAACAATTCGGCAAGCCGAATTACGCGATTGCGATGCACGACTGGTCTTCGCTCGAGGCGGGAAAGATCGGCTGGTGCCCCGGCTTCTTCATGTCGAACTCCGACTCGGTGAACCTCACCATCCGCGGCGTCGGCGGGCACGGCGCGTCGCCGCAGTCGACGAAGGATCCGGTGATCGTCGCCGCGCAGACGGTGCTCGCGTTGCAGACGATCGTGAGCCGCGAGACGTCGCCGCTCGATCCGGTCGTCGTGACCGTCGGCTCGATCCACGGCGGCGCGAAACGCAATGTCATCCCCGACGAAGTGAAGCTGCTGCTCACGGTGCGTACCTACAAACCGGAAGTGCGCAAACGCGTGCTCGCCTCGATCGAGCGCGTCGCGCGCGGCGTGGCGACGGCCGCCGGCATGCCGGACGACCGCATGCCGATCTTCGAGTACGTGCAGTCGGAGGCGGCGGATGCGACTTATAACGACCCGGCGTTGACGGAGCGTCTGGCCAAGGCGTTGGAAGGCGCGCTCGGAGCGGCGAACGTCGTGCGCATCGATCCGGCGATGGTGAGCGAAGACTTCGGTCGCTTCGGCGTCAACGGCCAGGTGCCGACGGCGCTGCTCGCGCTGGGAGCCGTCGATCCGGCGAAGATCGCGAGCGGCGAGCGGTTGCCGTCGCTGCATTCGAGCCGGTTCGCGCCGCTCCCCGAGCCGTCGATCCGCACCGGCGTGAAGGCGATGACGTCCATGGTGCTGGATCTCTTGAAGTGACGACGCATTTCAAAGGCTGGCGCCGCCCGGGCCCGATCCCGCCGGGCGGCGTCGAGCTCGAGGAAGGGGAGTCGCTGGACTACATCGCCGGCCACTTCCGCATCTTTCAATATGTGAAGGGCCACCGCTTCTCGACCGACGACGTGCTGACGGCGTGGTACGGCACGCAATGGGCGCCGCGCGTCGAACGCGCCGCGGATCTCGGATCGGGCATCGGCTCCGTCGCGATGGCTGCCGCGTGGCGCTTGCCATCCGCGCGCTTCGTGACGGTCGAGGCGCAGGAGATCTCGATCCGCCTCGCGCGCAAGAGCGTGCAGTACAACGGCCTGTCCGATCGCTTCACGCTGGTTCACGGCGACCTGCGCGATCCCTCGGTCTTCGCGGACGAGGCGCCGTTCGATCTGGTGCTCGGATCGCCTCCGTACTTTCCTCCCGGAACGGCCGTGGAAGCCGAGCATCCGCAGGCGATCCCCGCGCGCATCGAAGTGCGCGGCAGCGTTGCGGATTACGCCGCAACCGCCGCCCGCATCCTCGCGCCCGGCGGCGTATTCGCGTTCGTGTTTCCCGCGCTCGACTCCGCACGCGCCGTCGACGCCCTGCGCGCGAACGGCCTGACGCTCGTCCGCCGCCGCGACGTGGTGTTCAAGGAAGGGGAGCCGCCGCTCATCGCGCTGTTCGCCGCGATGCGCGCCGACGACCTCCCGCCCCTGATGCGCGATCGCACGTTCTACGAACCGCCGCTGCCCATCCGCACGCGCGAAGGCCACACGCCCGATGAATACGCAGCCGTGCGATTGAGCTTCGGGTTCCCGCCAGGAGAACTGCGAGAAACGTGAGGACCGGCTTCCGCCGGTCCTGGCGCGGGCTGAAGCCCGCGCCCACATGTGTCGCGCCCACGTGTGTTCAGACGCGCCTAACCCGATACCCCAGCTTCCCCAGCTCCGCGGCCACCGTCTCGGCGTGATCGCCCTGGATCTCGATCTCGCCGTCCTTCGCCGTCCCGCCCGTTCCGCAGCGTTTCTTCAGCTGCGTCGCGAGCTTCGCCAGCGTTTCGGGCGCGTGCGCGAAGCCGATGGCCACGGTCACGGTTTTGCCCGCGCGGCGTTTGCGATCGATCCCGACGCGGATCGTCTGCCCCTTCGGCTCCGCATCGCGTTGCTGCGGCGCCAGCTTGCCGCTGTCGCGCAGCCGTTTCGCCTCTTCCGGGTCGCTGGTCCATACGAGCTTCGAAGTCGCCATCTGCGCTATCGTATCCCCATGTCGCTAGCACGCACGATCGTTGGGGAATTGCAATACGAAGGCGCGGCCACGGTGCGCATGCTGGAGCGCGTTCCGGGCGAGAAGCTCGCCTGGGCGCCGCACCAGAAATCGATGACGCTGGGCCGCCTCGCCTGGCATCTGGCGAAGATCCCGGCCCGCGCCGTGATGTTCATGGAGGCGAAGTCGTTCGATCTCTCCAACGCCCGCCCCGACCCGCCGCCCGACAACGTCGAGGACATCGTCGCGGAGTACCAACGCAACCTCGAGGCGGCGAAGACGGCGATCGCCGGCATGGACGACGAGGCGCTGCATCAGCCCTTCCGCTTCCTGAAGAACGGCGAGGTCGTGCGCGAGCTGCCGATGGCGGTCTTCCTCCGCAACGTGCTGATGAACCACTCCTATCACCACCGCGGCCAGCTCTCCGTCTATCTGCGGCTTCTCGACGTGCCGCTGCCGGCGACATACGGCACGAGCGCCGACGAGTCTCTTTGAGCTCGGTGTCGCTCGGTAACCGGTAGCCAGCAACTACAATCCGCGTATGAAACTCGTCGCAGGCGACGTCGGCGGCACCAAGACGCTGTTGCAGCTCGTGGAGGTCGCCGGCACGGAGCGGCGCGCGCTCCGCGAGCAGCGGTTCGAGAGCGGCGCGTACGAGACGTTCGACGACCTCCTGCGCGAATTCGATCCGGGCGACGCCGAGGCCGCGTGCTTCGCCGTCGCCGGCCCCGTCCTCGACAACCGCGCCGACGTCACGAACCTCGGCTGGAAGATGGAAGGCGACGCGTTGGCGAAGGCGTTCGGCATCGGCCGCGTCGTCCTCATCAACGACTTCTACGCCGTGGCGTTGGGCGTTCCGTTGCTCCACGACGACGACCTCCTCGTGCTCCAGAAAGGCAAACGCGTCGAAGGCGCCCCGATCGCCATCCTCGGCGCCGGCACCGGCCTCGGCGAAGCCGCGGTGATGTTCACCGGCGACGTCTGGAACGTGCTTCCGGGCGAAGGCGGTCACGGCGACTTCGGCCCGAACGACCGCGAGCAAGCCGAGCTGCTGCTGCACATCCTCGAACGCTACGGCCACGTGAGCTGGGAACGGGTGCTCTCTGGCATGGGCCTCGTGAACATCGACAACTTCGTGCGCGGCCTCGACCGTCCGTACGACGAGCACCTGCCCGGCAAGATCGCGGAGCTGGCCGACGGCGGCGACGAACAGGCGCAGAAGACGATGGCGATCTTCGTCGATTGCTACGGCGCCGAGGCGGGGAACATGGCGCTGCGGCTGCTGAGCCGAGGCGGCGTGTTTCTGGCGGGCGGCATCGCGGCGAAGAACATCCCGCGATTCACGGATGGCAAGTTCCTGGAGGCCTTCCTGCGCAAGGGCCGCTTCCGCTCCATCATGGAGTCGATCCCGGTGAACCTGATCACGAACCCGAAAGTGGGACTGATCGGCGCCGTGGAGATGGCGGTGCGCGTGTCTCGCAGCCCAGTGTCATCCTGAGGCCGGCGCGGCCCGCTGCGTTTGTTGGCCAAGCCTTCATCAGGTTTCGCGTTTTCGCGGACCTGGCAAA
>JAFAVZ010000447.1 GCA_019242175.1 Acidobacteriota bacterium | reverse complement strand
AGCACGCTGTACATGGTGCTGCTGTCCGCGCTCAAAGTGCTGCTCCATCGCTACACCGGCCAGGGCGATTTGTGCGTGGGAACGCCGATCGCGAACCGGCAGTACGTCGAGACGGAAGGCCTCATCGGCATGTTCGTCAACACGTTGGCGATGCGCACGCTCGTGGACGGGAGCGACTCCTTCGTCGACGTGCTGGCCAAGGTGAAGACCACCTGCCTCGAAGCCTACGAGCGCCAGGACGCGCCGTTCGAGAAAGTCGTGCAGGCGTTGAACGTGCGCCGCAATCTCGTCACCACGCCGCTGTTCCAGGTGATGGCCGTATTGCAGAACATGGACATGGGGATGAACGAAGGCTCCGGACAGATTGCCTACTCGCTCGGCGGCGGCGTCAGCAAGTTCGACCTGACCGTCTTCTTCACCGAGGCTCCGGATGGCCTGGAGGGGATCCTCGACTACAAGACTTCGCTCTACAAAGCGGAAACCGCCGCGCGCATGGCTGGAAATTTTGTCGCTTTGTGCGAGGCCATCGTATCCGCGCCTGCTGCCGCCATCGGCACGCTGGACTACTTGAGCGACGCGGAAAAGCAATCCCTCCTAGTCCGGAACAACGACACCGCGGTCGACTATCCAAAGGACCGCTGCGTGCACGATCTCTTCGTCGAACGCGCGGCGCTCGTCGGGGAGAACCTCGCCGTAGTTTGCGGCGAGGAACGCCTCACGTACCGGCAGCTCGAAGCACGGAGCCGCGATCTCGCGCTCGTTCTGCAGGCGCAGGGCGTAACGGCAGACAGCCTCGTCGGCGTCTGCATGGAACGCTCGCTGGAGATGGTCGTGAGCCTGCTCGCGATCCTGCGCGCCGGCGGCGCGTATGTACCGCTCGACCCCGAGTATCCCGACGAGCGCCTGTCGTACATGCTGCAGGACAGCGGTGCGGCGATGGTCCTGACGCAGCAGGCGCTGCGCGACCGTGTCACTGCGCTCTCCGCGTCCGCCAAGGTCCAGGCCGTCGATGCCCAATGGCCCGAGATCGAGTTCTGCGCCAAGGAACTGCGCGCGCAGAACGTGGCGCTCGAAACCCGCGCGACGCCGAAGGACCTCGCGTACGTCATCTACACCTCGGGCTCGACCGGCCGGCCGAAGGGCGTCATGGTCGAGCACCAGAGCGTCGTCAACTACGTGACGTACGCCGTCGACCAGTATGTCGGCACCGGCGAGGACGCCTGCGCCAGCTTCATCCACTTCCCGCTGACGTTCGACGCCTCGGTCACCTCGCTCTTCGCGCCGCTCCTCGCCGGCAAGGCGATCGACATCGACCGCAAGGAAGCCGTCGAGACGTTCAAGGACGGCAAGTTCCTCAGCCGCGGCTACGACTTCGTCAAGCTGACGCCCGCCCATCTGCTCCTGCTGCGGAGCCACTCGGCCGACTTGCCGAAGCGCTTCTTCGAGAAGAAGAACGTGCTGGTCGTCGGCGGCGAAGCGCTCACCCGCGACTGCGTCGACTTTCTCGGCGAAGTCGGCGCGCGCGTCGAGATCATCAATGAATACGGGCCGACGGAAGCCACGGTCGGCTGCACCACGTTCCGCTTCGCCGCCGGCGATCCTCTTCCTTTCGGCGAAGACGTCAGCATCGGCAAGCCGATCGCGAACACGCAGATTTACGTGCTCGACGCGTACGGCCACCCGCAGCCGGCCGGCGTGCCGGGAGAGCTGTACATCGCCGGCGATTGCCTCGCCCGCGGCTACCTGCATCGGGACGACCTGACCCAGGAACGCTTCGTCCCGAATCCGTTCGTGCCCGGCACCCGCATGTACAAGACCGGCGATCTCGCCCGTTGGCGCGAAGACGGCAACCTCCAATACCTCGGCCGCATCGACACGCAGGTGAAGATCCGCGGGTTCCGCATCGAGCTCGGCGAGATCGAGGCGCGCCTCAATCAGCATCCTCTCGTTCTCGACAATGCCGTGGTCGCGCAGGGCAGCGGCGCCGACCGGCAGCTGGTCGCGTTCTACCGCGCAGCCTCGGTCGTTCCGCAGGACGAGCTCCGCGCGCATCTGCAGCAGGCGCTGCCGGAGTACATGCTGCCCGCGGCGTCCATGCGCCTCGAGGCCATCCCGCTGACGACGAACGGCAAGGTCGATCGCCGCGCGCTGGAGCGCATGAAGGTGACGATCGCCTCGTCGGCCGATTACGTGGCGCCGCGCAACGACACGGAACGGCGCCTCGTCGCCATTTGGGCCGAGGTGCTGAACCGGCCGGCGGAGCTGATCGGCGTGCACGACGACTTCTTCGACCTCGGCGGCCACTCGCTGTCCGCCGTGCAGTTGATGGCGAAGGCCAGCCGCCAGTTCCGGCAGATGCTGCCGCTCGCGATTCTGTTCACCGCGCCCGACGTCGCCAGCCTGGCGAAGTTGATCGCGAGCGATCAGGAGCTGGCTTCCGACATCCTCGTGCCGATCCAGCCGCATGGCGATGCCCAGCCGGTCTTCGCCGTCCCGGGAGCCGGCGGCAACGTCCTCTCCCTGCAGCCGCTCAGCCGCACGCTCGGCGATCAACAGCCGTTCTTCGCTCTGCAGGCCGTCGGTCTCGATGGCAAGACGCCGCCTCATCGCAGCGTCGAGGCGACGGCCGAAGCGAACATCGCCGCTTTGAAGACGGTGCAGCCGAGCGGGCCCTATCAGCTCGTCGGTCATTCCTACGGCGGCGTCGTCGCTTACGAGATGGCGCGCATGCTCCTGGAGCGGGGAGAGGAGATCTCCTCGCTGACGCTCGTCGACTCGCTCGCTCCCTCGGTCATGCGCGGCAATCGCGTGCACGACGAGGTGAGCGATCTCGTCGAGGCGTTCCGTGCGATCGCCGACCGCAACGAGTCGCAGTTCGAGCTCGACGTCGAGGCGCTGCGGGAGTTGAGCTTCAACGAGGTCATCGCGGAGATGGCCGACCTGCTGAGCGAATGCGGCGTGGAGATCGACGCCGAACAAATCGCCACGTTCTACCGCGTCTATCGCGCCAACGTGCTTTGCTACGACGCCTACATGCCGTCGCTGCTGCCGCGCACGATCGACGTCTCGCTCTACCGCGCCACGCAAGGCCGCGCGGAACGCAATCTCCCGCACGATTACGGCTGGGGCGAATTGCTGCAAAGCCCCCTCAACGCCGCCGACGTCCACGCGGACCATTTCTCGATCCTCACCGAGATGTCCATGCAGGAAATGTCCTAGTTCTCACTCTGAGCCGCACAGACGGCGAAGAATCTCTCGGCTCGTGCGCCTCTCGTCCATGGCAGGAGATCCTTCACAGTCTGCGCTGTTCAGGATGACACCGCACTACGCTTCCTAAGCCCAATGACCTCTATTTAACGTGTCATTCTGAGCCGCGTAGACGGCGAAGAATCTCCCGGCTCGTACGCCTCTCGTCCATGCCAGGAGATCCTTCACAGTCTGCGCTGTTCAGGATGACACCCGACTACGTTTCCTAAGCCCAATGACCTCTACTTAACGCGTCATTCTGAGCCGCGCAGACGGCGAAGAATCCGTACCTTCAGGCGCAGCGCAATAGCGGTACGGATCCTTCACAGTCTCCGCTGTTCAGGATGACACCGCACACGCCTCATAAGCCCAGCCCCGAAAAACTCATAAGGAGCTCTCGTGCTCACCCGCGAACGCACTACGACCATCGCCAGGCTGGCGTTTCCCGTCAGCATCGCTCTCAGTTCGGCCCTCGTCATGTCGCTGGTCGATCTGGCCATGGTGCGGCCGTTGGGCAGCCGCGCCACTGCGGCCGTAGGCATGGCCGTTTTCGCCAACACGCTGATCCTCGCCTTTGTGATGGGCATGGGGCCGGCCGTGCAGGGCCTGGTCGCACGCCGGCGCGGACAAGGCTCCACGGAAGCGAAGTGCCTGCCCGTCAATGCCGGGATGCTGGCGGTCGTGATCGTCGGATCGGTATTGACGGTCGTCACGTACTTCATGGCGCCTGCTTTCGTGTCGTTCCTCTCCTCCGATCCCGGCATTACGAAGATCGCCGTCCCGTTCCTGCGCGTCCTGTACGTGGCGATCATCGCCGCGGGGATGAACAGCGTCTTCAAGGGCTTCTGGACGGGCATGGAACGGCCGAACGTCTACATGAAGATCGTCCTCTTCATCAACGTTCTGAACTTCTTCGGCGACTATGTGCTGATTACCGGCCGTTGGGGCTTTCCGGCATTGGGAGCGACGGGCGCGGCGGTCAGCACGGCATTCTCGATTCACGTCGGCTTCGCCATCAATTTCTTCCTCGCCTGGCGGCATCACCGACCGGACGGTTTTCTCTCCGCCAGGCCGGACAAGGCGCTCCTGGCGCGCATCATCAAGATCGGGTTGCCCGCCTCGATGCAGGACTTTTTCCTTGCGGCGGGCATCCTCGCTTATTACTGGATCGTCGGCCAGATCGGCACTGCGGAACTGGCCGCGATGAACGTCCAGCTTCGCATCGGCCTCATTTTTTCCTTCCTCGCCGGAGCGGTCGGCAATGCCTCCGCCACGCTCGTCTCCCGTTCTCTTGGCCAAGGCGATGCGGAAGCCGCCTCGGAATGGGGTTGGGACTCCGTCAAATTGGCGTTCGTCGTCATTACGGCCTTGGCGTTGCCGCTGGTCGTCTTTCCGCGCTTTTTCCTCTCGATTTTCCTCTCCGATCCGCACACGCTGGAGATCGCCGTTGCGCCGTGGCAATTGTCCACGAGCCTCAACGGCGCACTGAGCCTCATCACCATCTTCGCGTACACGCTGGTCAGCGTTGGCGACGGCAGCCGCGTCGTGCTGACCATGGTCGGAACGCAATGGCTGATTTTCCTGCCGGCGGTCTGGATCGTCGGTCCTTATCTGCATTACGGCCTCTTGCAGATCGTCATCGTTCAGGTGTTGTACGGCGCTTTGGCCGAGGTGCTGGTGATTGGTTTCTGGGTACAGGGACGGTGGAAGACCGTCCGAATCTGACGTGACTTATGCTCGAACTACTCAATCGCTACTCGCACGGTCTGGCGTCGATTTCCTTTTTTCACGCGCTGCGTGAGCGCGGCGGTCTGGCTCTCCTCGAGTCGGGACCGCTGAGCGCGGAACAGTTGGCGCGCGAGCTCTCCGCCAACCGCGGCTATTTGGACGTCGCGCTGCGGATGCTCGACTGTCTGGAATGGATTCGCCCTGCGGCTGATGGGCGCTATGAGGCGACGGCGGAACTGGCGCATGCACGGGCCATCCCCGACGCGATCATGGATCTGTACCGCTTTCCGTTCGAGGCGTTCGTCGGCGGCGGGGAGACGGAATCGATCGAGCCCTGGCTGGAGCTGTCGGAACGGCGCTGGAACAGCGAGCACGCGTTCCTGCCCGATTTCCTCGACGGCCTTCTGATCCTGCCGCTGCTGCTCACGCTGCAGACGCAGAAGCGGCTGGAAGTGACTGAGCGCAAGCGCAAAGGGGAGGAGCAGGCCGTCGCAACTCTGAGCCTGCGCGTCGAGCCGCACGTGCGGCGCGCGGTGGAGCGGTTGTTCCTCGCCAACGGCTGGGGCACGCGCGCCGGGAAGACGCTGCAGCTCAGCCGCGCCGGGCGCTTCATCGTCGAGCGCATCTTCATCACCGCCGTCGTGGCGTCATACCGGCCGATGTTCGTCCGCGCTGAAGAGCTGCTTTTCGGCGATGCGTCGGCCGTTTTCGCCCGCGATGCCGAGGGGCATGAGACGCACGTCGAACGGACGGTGAACGTTCTCGGCAGCGGCTTCCAGCACGACAAATTTTTCACGGAGCTCAGCGATCTGATCGTTCGCTGCTTCGAGGGCGACGACTACGAGGCGCAGCCGAAGTACATCGTCGACATGGGCTGCGGCGACGGCACGCTGCTGCGGCGTTTGTATGAAGCCGTGCGCGATCGCACGCCGCGCGGGAAGGTGCTCGATGCGCATCCCGTGATTCCGGTCGGCGTCGACTACAACGAGAAGGCGCTCGTCGCCACCTCGCGGACGCTCGCCGACATCGAGCACATCGCCGTGCATGGTGACATCGGCGATCCGGCCGCGCTCGTGGAGACGCTGCGCGCAAACGGCGCCGACGATCTTCATCGCGTGCTCCACGTTCGCTCGTTCCTCGATCACGATCGCCCGTACCGCGCGCCCGTCGATCGCGAGGCGGCGGCGCAACGCACCGCGCAGGGCGGCAACGTCTACATCGATCGCGAAGGCCGGCTCATCCCGTCCGGCGAGATGATCCAGAGCACCGTCGAGCATCTCCGCCGCTGGGCCGACGTCGTGAACGAGCACGGGATCGCCGTCCTCGAAGTGCACTGTCTTCCGCCGCAGGTGACCGCGCGTTTCCGCGATGAGAGCGAGAGCTTCCACTTCGACGGCTACCACGCGCTCTCGCGCCAGTTCCTGCTCGATGCGCCGACGTTCCTCGCCTGCGCGGCCGAGGCGGGATTGTTCTGCGGCGAAGGGCGGATGATCGGGTTTCCGAAGAAGCTGCCTTACACGCGGATCACGCTCAGCCACTTCGAACGGCGGCCGTACATCGTGCGCCACGTCGAAGACGAGTTCCTCCTCGAGGTCGACGGCCGCGTCATGGCGTCGGTGCGTTGCGAACGCGGCGAAGGGATCCGAGTCTCCCTGCTTTCGGCGCAGACGGAGAGCGCGCTCGACGATCTGCTCCAGTTCGTCCAGCAGTACTGGTCGCTCGCCGATGCCGGCCGCGTGATCGGCATCGAGGAATGCCGCGCGTCGCTCACGGTGGAAGACGCCTCGCTCGCGGCCAACGTGCGCGCGCGCGTGGCTGGTGTGCCGTTCAAGGCAGACGACGAGCCGCGGACGGCGGAGCGCGAGCTCGGCACGTTCGCCTTCCGCTGGGCGCTCGCGACGTTCCAGCGCATGGGCGTGATGCGCGAGGCAGGGGAGCGGTATGACCTCGACGCGCTGAAGAAGCGCCTCGGCATCGCGCCGAAGTACCACCGCTATTGCGACGCGCTGATGCGCCGGCTCGCGGCCGAAGGGCTCGTCGTGCTGCACGCTCGGTCGCTGGAGACGACGCCGCTGATCCGCGGCTATGCGCTGAAAGCGATCGAGGCTCAGGTCGCGGAGTTCAGGGAGAGCTTCGCGCGGCGCCATCCGTCGAGCGTCGCGCTGATGAACTTCGCCTTCGCCTGCCTCGCCCGGTACGACGACATCCTGACCGGACGCGCCGAAGTCACCGAAGTGCTTTTCGACAATGCGGAGATGGATGTGTTCGGCGCGATCTTCCGCGGCGACGTCGTCTCCGACTACTTCAACCGCATCGTCGCCGACGCCGCACGCGAGGCCGTGACGCGGCTGCGCGCGACGAAGGACAAGGTACGCATCCTGGAGATCGGCGCCGGCACCGGCGGCGCGACGGTGTCCGTCGTCGAGGCGCTGCAGCCGTTCGCCGGGTCCGTCGAGTATTGCTTCACCGACATCTCCCTCTCGTTCGTACGCAATGCGAAACGGCTCTTCGGCCAG
Organism: Acidobacteriota bacterium; assembly: GCA_019242175.1. Classification (GTDB taxonomy): domain Bacteria; phylum Acidobacteriota; class Thermoanaerobaculia; order Gp7-AA8; family Gp7-AA8; genus JAFAVZ01. The sequence continues at coordinate 4,069 of JAFAVZ010000447.1, read as the reverse complement.
CATCCGTGGGTCGAGTACCGCGCGTTGAACATCGAGGAAGACCTCGGATCGCAGGGATTCGAGCCGCAGCGCTACGACGTCGTCATCGCCGCGAATGTCCTGCACGACACGCGGGACATCGCGCACACGCTCGCGCAAACGCACGCGCTGCTCGCGCCGGGCGGATTGCTCCTGCTCAACGAGTACACGGCGGCGAAGGATTGCCTGCTGTTCAGCGGCGCGCTGCTGCACGGCTACTGGCTGTTCGAGGATGCGGAACGGCGGCTGCCCGACACGTGTCTCATGAATGTCCCGCAGTGGAGCAACGCGCTGGAGCAGTCGGGTTTCGCGATGCTCGACGCGTTCGCGCTGCCGACGCAGAACACCGCGGAGTGCACGCAGAGCGTGATGCTGTGCGAGTCGCTGGCGACGTCGCCGAAAGCAGACCTCCTCGCCCTCGTCGAAAAAGAGACACGCGAGCTCCTCGGCGACAAGCGCGCCTCGGCATATGCGGCGCGGCGCCCGCTGATGGACATGGGCCTCGACTCGATGGAGCTCGTCGAGCTCAAGTCGATCCTGGAGCAGCAGCTCGGACTGAAGCTGACGTCGAAGTTCCTCTTCGAGCACGAGACGCCGGAGAAGCTGGCGGCGGCGCTGGGGGAGAAGGTTCCGGCGAATCCAACGACGCCAAATGGCGGGGCCGGCTTCAGCCGGCCGGGACGGGCTGAAGCCCGCCCCTACATCAGAGACGAAGAAGCCATCGCCATCGTGGGCGTTGCGTGCCGTTTCCCTGGCGGTGCAGACACGCCGGAGCGGTTCTGGCAGCTGCTCGAGAGCGGCAAGGACGGCATCGTCACGTTGCCCGCGGACCGGTGGCGTTGGCCGTCTTTCGTCGATCTCGCCGGCAAGCACAAAGGGATCGACAAAGCCGGATTCCTGGAGCGCATCGATGCCTTCGACGCGCCGTTCTTCCGCGTCTCGACGAAAGAAGCGGAGCTGATGGATCCGCAGCAACGCCTCCTGCTCGAGCTGAGCTGGGAGGCGATGGAAGACGGCGGGCATCGGCCGTCGGAGCTGTCCGGCAAGAAGATCGGCGTCTTCGTCGGCGTCTGCCAGAGCGACTACCGCGAGGTCGTCACCGCCTCGCTCTCCTCGGTCGAGCCGTACCTCGGCACCGGCAGCGCTTTCTCGCTGCTCGCGAACCGCCTCTCGTTCTTCTACGACTTCAAAGGGCCGAGCATGGCCGTCGACACGGCGTGTTCGAGCTCGCTCGTCGCGCTGCATGACGCCGTGACGGCGATCCGCCGCGGCGATTGCGAACAGGCACTCGTCGGCGCCGTGAACCTCCTGTGCAGCCCGACGATCAGCCTGACGTATTACGAGGCCGGGATGCTGTCGCCGAACGGCGCGTGCCGCACGTTCGACGCGAAGGCCGACGGCTACGTGCGCGGCGAGGGGGGCGCGATGCTGCTCGTCAAACCGCTGCGCACCGCACTCGCGGATGGCGACGCGATCTACGGCATCGTCGCCGGCACGGCCGTGAATCACGGCGGACAGGCTGCGTCGCTCACGGCGCCGAAACCGGACGCGCAGGCCTCGGTCATCGAGGCGGCGTGGCAGGTGGCCAACGTTCCGCTGGAATCGATCGGCTACATCGAGGCGCACGGCACCGGCACGCGGCTCGGCGATCCGATCGAGATCGGCGGTCTGACCGAAGCGTTCCGCCGTTTGTCGCAGACGCGCGGTGAGGCCTGGCCGGCGAATGCGCCTTGCGGACTCGGCTCCGTCAAGACCGTGGTCGGGCATCTGGAAGCGGCGGCGGGGCTGGCCGGCGTGGTCAAGATCCTGCTCGCGATGCAGCATCAGGCGATCCCCGGCACGCGCAACTTCGAGCGGCTCAATCCCGAGATCGACCTCAGCGGCAGCCCGTTCCGCATCGTGACGCAGAACGAGGCCTGGCCGGCGCGCGGCAACCATCCGCGGCGGGCTGGCGTCAGCTCGTTCGGCTTCGGCGGCTCGAACTCGCATGCGGTGATCGAGGAGTTTCCGCACCGCGGCGACGCAGCCCCGACAACGGGCGAACATCTCGTCCCGCTGTCGGCGCGCAGCGACGCGGAACTGCTCGAACAGGCGCAGCGGCTGCTCGCGTTTCTCGAGACGTCGACGCCGAATCTGGCGGACGTTGCCTACACGCTGCAGGTCGGCCGCGAGGCGATGGAGAAGCGCGTCGCGTTCGTCGTCCGGGACCTGGACGAGATGATCGAGGCGCTGGAAGACTTCATCGCCGGCGAGCCGGTAGGCACGGCGGCGATCGATCCGACGAAGTTCACTGTCAGCGGGCGGCGCACGCATCTGCCGACGTATCCATTTGCGCGGCAACGCCATTGGGTGACGGAGGCGCCGCGGCCGAAGGCGATTGCCGAGACGCGGCTGCATCCGCTCGTGCATCGCAACACGTCGGATCTTCGCGAGCAGCGGTTCAGCTCCACGTTTACCGGCGAGGAACGGTTCCTGGCCGGGCATCGCATCGGCGGACGGCGCGTCGTGCCCGGCGTGGCGTATGTGGAGATGGCGCGCGAGGCGGTGGCGCGTGCGTGCGGACACGGCGGAAGCATCAGCATCGCGAACCTCGTTTGGATGCGGCCGCTCGTCGTCGGCGAGGAGCCGGTCGACGTCCACATCAGTCTGCATCCGAAGAGCGACCACGAGATCCGTTTCGAGATCTACAGCGGATCGTCGGAAGAAGTCGTGCACGCCCGCGGCTTGGCGATCCTCGGCAGCGCCGTTGACGCGCCGCGGCTGGATGTGGCGGCGCTCGCCCGCAAGTTCCGTCCCGACTACTCCGCGGACGCTTGCTACGCGGCGTTCGCTCAACATGGTTTCGAGTACAGCGGCGAGCACCGCGCCGTCGCCGGGTTGCGCGTCGAGGCGGACGAAGTGATGGCGCGGCTCTCCTTGTCCGCCTCCGAAGCGATCGCGTCTTTCGTCGTGCATCCCGGCCTCACCGACTCCGCGGTGCAGGCGGCATTCGGCTTCGCGCTCGCCTCGAACGGAACGAGTCTCGCTCTGCCGTTCGAGCTGCGCAACGCGGAGATCTACGGCGCCTGCACGTCGAGCATGTGGGCGGTGGTGCGGCGCGTGGCGGCGGAGCGTTTCGACATCGACCTTTGCGATGACGCCGGCTCCGTGCGCGTTCGCCTCAGCGGACTGACCATGCGTTCGCTCGACGGGGCGCCGGCCGCTGCCTCAACGGCGCAGCCGGCCGTCGCAGGCGACGACGCGTTGAGCCGGCAGATCCAGAAGGCGCTGATCCCGATCGTCGGCCAGCTCGTGAAAGTGAGCGCCGACAAAGTCCGCGCCGAGTCGGAGCTCGGGGAGCTGGGGATGGACTCCATCTCCTACGTGGAGCTCGTCGACCAGCTCAGCGACGACTACGGCATCGAGGTCGAGCCGACGGTTTTCTTCGAGCATCGCACCGTCGAGAAGTTCGCGCGGTATCTGGCGCAGACGCACGGCCCGGCGCTGGCGAAGCATCTCGGCCAGCCGGTGCAGGCGACGCCCGCTCCGGTCGTCGCACCCGTCGAACGGGCGCGCGGCGCGCGCTTCTCCGCTCCCGCTCCTGCCGCGATTGCACCGCCGGAACGGACTGTGGAGCCGATCGCGATCGTCGGCATGAGCGGCCGTTTCCCGATGGCCAGCGACGTGAACGAGCTGTGGGAGAACCTGGCCAACGGACGCGATTGCATCGGCGAAGTGCCGGCCGATCGTTGGGATTGGCGCACGGTCTACGGCGATCCCGCGGACGACAACAAGACGAACATCAAGTGGGGCGGATTCATGGACGGCGTCTATGACTTCGACCCGCAGTTCTTCAACATCTCGCCCCGCGAGGCGACGCTGATGGATCCGCAGCAGCGGCTCCTGATGATGTACGTCTGGAAGGCGATCGAGGACGCCGGCTACTCGCCGTCGCAGCTCTCCGGCAGCAACACGGCCATCTTCTTCGCCACGGGCGTGTCCGATTACGGGCGCGTGATCGCGCGCTCGGCGACGAACATCGACGCGTACGTGTCGACCGGCAACGTGGCGT
>JAFAVZ010000558.1 GCA_019242175.1 Acidobacteriota bacterium | reverse complement strand
TGTCATGAAGTGCGCGTTATATCAGGCCCGCCGGAAGAGCAGCGATACATTGCTGCCGCCGAAGCCGAAGGTATTGGAGAGCACGTTCGTCATCGGCAGCGGCCGCGGCGTGTGCGGGATGTAGTCGAGGATGCAGTCTTCCGCGGTCTGCTGGAGCCGCAACGTCGGCGGCGCGAGCTGGTCCTGCAGCGCGAGCACAGTGATCACCGCCTCCACCGCCCCCGAGGCTCCGAGGGTGTGCCCGAAATACGATTTCGAGGAGGAGACCGGGATATCGGTGCCGACGGCGGCGATGATCGCCTTCGTCTCCGCGGAGTCGTTGAGCACCGTGCCGGTGCCGTGCGCGTTCACGTAATCGACGGCATCCGTTGCGCCCTCCGAAAGCGCACGACGCATCGCCGCCTCGGCGCCGCGGCCATCTTCCGCCGGGGCGGTCGGATGGTGGGCGTCGCAGGTCGCGCCGTAGCCGCAAAGCTCGGCGAGGATCGTCGCGCCGCGCGCGACCGCATCGTCCCAGCGTTCGAGCACGAGATACGCGGCGCCCTCGCCGAGGGTGATGCCTTTGCGATCGGCGCCGAATGGCGAACAAGGCTCGGGATCGACCGCCTGCAGGACGTTGAAGCCGCTGTAGGTCAGCCGGCAAAGCGCGTCGGAGCCGCCGGCAATCGCGACGTCGGCGTGATGGGAGCGAAGGTAGTCGGCCGCCATCCCGATCGCCGCGCCGGCCGAGGCGCAGGCGGTCGCGTTCGAGACGACGCCTCCGCCGAGGTTGAAAACGCGGGCCACCGCGTCGGAAGGTCCCGACGTCGGCTGCTGCAGCACGCGGGACGCGGGAGCGCGTTTGCGTCCGCGCACGAGGCGGCGAAAGTAGAAGTCTTCCCCTTCGAGCAGGCCGCCGGTCGACGTCCCGGTCGAGACGATCGCCCGTTCCAACGGCACCTCCCCTGCCTGTTCCAGCGCCTCGGCCGCGGCGATCACCGCCATGCGATCGGTGCGGGAAAGGCGGCGCGCCTCGCGCCCGGAAACCGGCAATTCTGGAAGCTCCGGCACCTCGGCGGCGATGGTCGTGGGGAACGTTTCGCCGGGAAAACGGGAGAGCGGTCCGATCCCGCTGCGCGACTCGCGGATCGACTGCCAAACCTCGGCCTTGTTGCGGCCGATCGAGCAGATGATCCCGGCCCCGGTGACGGCAATGCGCGTGGAGAGATCGGGTTTCCTCATGGGGCCTCGGGCGGTTCGGAGAGATAGAACCTCCCCTTCACGACTTCTAGTCCGTCCACGACGCCCGTTCCGATGAAGCGGAAGATGCCGCCGAACGCCGCCTCCATCTTCACGGTTAGATGGACGATTTCCCCGGCGACGAGCGGCCGCGATACTTCGCAACGATCGACGCCGCTGAGAAAGCCGTGGCCGGGGCGATCGCGAAACGCGAGCCCGCCGCCGAACTGGGCCATCGCCTCGACGATCATCGCCTCGAACGGCAGGGGATCGTTCGCGGTGACGAGGAACTTGCCTTCGATCGTGTCGTCCGTTCGGCCCGTGACGGCAGACGCCGCACGGAACGGGATCTGATGGGGAAGCGACGAGAGCCAGGTCATCGTGCGAGTGTCATCCTGAGCCCCGAAGAGGGCGAAGGATCTCCCGGCACGTGCGTGAGTCGCTTCGGATCAGGAGATCCTTCCCCGTCTTCGCGGGTCAGGATGACAGAAGCGCTCACGCCTGGGGGAGCTCGGCGAGCTTCTCGCCCACGAAGTCCGCCAGGGAGGCTACGGAGCGGAAGTGGCTGCGGGCGGAGGTCTCGTTTTTGACCTTGATGCCGAACTCGCTCTCCAGCATCACGACGATCTCCAGCGCGTCGATCGAGTCGAGGCCGAGGCCGCCGGCGAAGAGCGGCTCGTCGTCTCCAATGTCTTCGGGGGTCATGTCTTCGAATTTGAGCCGCTCGATCAATAGCTCTTTCAGTTTTCTTCTCAAGTCGTTCATGGTGGATGTGGGGGCGGGCTTCAGCCCGTCCCGGCCATTTTCACACAGATATGCCGGCGACATTACGCTGGGGACGCGCATGTTATTCTCACTCGCGCTCGGATGCTCCAACGTTTCCTTCAACTCGCCGAAGCGGGGCCGGAGTTTCCCGCCCTCATCGACGCCGACAGTGGCCGCATCTCGACGCGTTCCGCGCTGCTCGCGCGGGCCGAGGAGCTGGCCTCGGAACTGACCGCGGCCGGCCTGAACGCCGGCGACCTTCTCGGCATCCAACTCCCGAACTCCGTCGACTTCGTCGCCGCCTTCCTCGCGGTCCTGATGTTGCGGCTGATCGCGGTGCCGATCGACCGCGACGCCCCGTCGACCGAGGTCGGAACCATCCTCAGCCATTTCGCGATCCGCGGGTTTCTCTACCGCAACGGCCTCTCGACGCGCGCCGTCCAGCGGCCGCAACTGCCCGCCGGGACGCGCCTCATCAAGCTCACCTCCGGCTCGACCGGCATGCCGAAAGGCATCGTCACGAGTGAGGCGAATCTCGCCGCCGACTGCGAGAACATTTGCGGCACGATGGGCATCCGTCCCGAAGACCGCAACCTCGGCGCGATCCCGATGTCGCATTCGTACGGCTTCTCCAACCTCGTCACGCCGCTGCTGATGCAGGGCACGGCGATCGTCGTCTCGAACGACTACCTGCCGCAGTCGTTGCTCGATCTCGCGAACCGCCATCGCTGCACAGTCGTGCCGGCGATTCCGATGGTGTTCGATCACCTGGCCACCGTCGCGAAGGGCGAGCTCCGCACCGTGCGGACGTTTCTCTCCGCCGGCGCGCCGCTGCCGGCCACGACGTCGCGCCGTTTTCGCGAACGGTTCGGCATCCCCATCCACACGTTCTACGGCTGCAGCGAATGCGGCGGCATCACGTACGACCGCGTCGGCGCGGCGGTGGAACGCGGCACGGCGGGCGGGGCGATAAATGGCGTGGAACTGACGCTCGATCCGAAGACGCAGCGGCTCACCGTCCGCAGCGGTTCGGTAGCGCTCGGCTATCTGCACGATGCGGAGACGTTCCAGCCATTCGAAGCCGGCGAGTTCCAGACGGACGATCTCGTCGAGATCGACGCGAACGGCGAGATCGTGCTCACCGGCCGGGCGGGAGATCTCATCAACACCGCGGGTAAGAAGGTGAACCCGCGCGAGGTCGAGGCGGTGATCCTCCAGCTCGAAGGCGTGCGCCAGGCGAAGGTCTACGGCGAACCGGCGGGCGCGCGGGGCGAAGTCGTCGCCGCAGCGATCGTCGCCAGCCCGGACGTGACGCGCGAACAGGTCCGCCAGTTCTGCCGCGAGCGGCTCTCGCTGCACAAGGTGCCGCGCATCGTGAAGCTGATCGAGTCGATTCCCGTCGACGAGCGAGGCAAGGTCAAGCGGGCGGTTCTGGCGTCGCTGTAGCCTCGGCCGGTTTCGTCTTGGGCTGTTCGACGCGCGCGGGCGAACGCCGCAGCAACAACCGCAAACCATCCAACTCCGCCGCGAGCCAAAGCTTCAGGCCGCGCGCGACCATGTGGAACGGAGCGAGATTGAGGTTGAAGTACGCCTTGATCCGCCGCCCGTCGTTCCGCAGTCCGGCCCGGCCCGCGTTGCGCCGCGCGTTCGCGAGCGCGACGAAGCGCCGGTTGTAGAACTTCATCAGGTGATAGCTGACGAACGCCGGCTTCGGCCCGAGCACCGGCATCCAGAAGAAGCGTTTCAGGAAGCGGTACGCCGGCACGACGACGAAGATGTAGTAGTGCGCGGTGTCGAGGATGAACGACGCCGCGAGCAGGTCGGCTTCGCCCATGTAGTAGTACTTGTCCTTGTACGCGGCGCGGAAGAAGCGGTCGTAGGAGCGCACGAACGTCTCGTTGTGCTCGTCGATGAGCGGCGCGACGTTCTCCCCCATCGCGTCTTTGCCGACGATCATCGCCGTCGCGTCGGCCGTGAATGACGCGTGGTCGAGGCCGGGCGAGTAGTACGGATCGAGGAACGCCGCGGCGTCGCCGAGGAGCGCCCACCCTTTGCCCATGTACTGCTTCGCGACGTACGGAAGGTGGCCGTAGAAACGGAGATCGTCGAAGCGCGGCGTCGCGCCTTGCAGCAGCTCCGCGAGCGACGGGATCGCATTCAGGAACCCGACGAAATCCTCGTTGCGGTTCTTGCTCTGATGGAGATCGACGATGCGTTTGTCGAAGACGACACCGATCGAGGTCTCGCCGTTGCCGAGCGGGATCACCCAGATCCAGTAGCCGTGGCCCATGTAGTGATTCGTCCCCAGCCGCCGCGAGCCGATGTTGCGCGTGGCGAGCGCGCCGTGCCGTGCCGCGACGTCGTCGATGTGCCGCACGTTCTGCCAACGACACCAGATCGCCGCGGTCGGATGCTCGTCGTTGCGCGACATCAATCCGAGCTTGCGGCCGAGGAAGTTGACGCGGCCGGTGGCGTCGAGGACCCAGCGGCAACTCACCTCGCGCACTTCGCCGTCGACTTCGACCGTCACGACGTTGTCGAAATCGGCCAGCTTCACGTCGCGCACGCGCGCCGGACGCCACAGCTCCGCGCCCTCCGCGACGGCGGTCGCGAGCAGGTGCTCATCGAGCGCGTCGCGCCGCAGCTGAAAAGCAGGCACCGCGCTCCGAAGAAATCCCCCAGCCTCGGTCGCATTGGCGTGGCCCGTGACCTTGTCGTTCTGGAACCAGTAGCGCAACCCTTCCTTCGGCAGCTGCTCGTTCTCGAGGTGCTGCCAGATGGCCAGGCGGCGGGTGAGGAACATCGCCGACATCTCCGTCGTCGCCTCGCCCACTTTCGCGTCGAACGCTTCCGCTTTCTCGACGATGAGAACGCGCAGCTGAGGCTGCTCGCGGCGGAGGAGGATGGCGGTCGAGGCGCCGCTGAAGGCGCCGCCGAGGATGACGATGTCGAACCGGGTCACGGGTTTGGATGCTATCCCGAAAGCGGGTAGCATGCGCGCCCGCCCATGCAAGAAACCCTTCACCATCTCCTCGCCACCTGGATGCACTTCGTTCTGGAGTTTGGCTACATCGGCATCATGGTCATGATGGCGTTCGAGTCGACGGCCGTGCCCATCCCGGCGGAGATCGTGATTCCGCCTGCGGCGTTCTGGGCCTCTCAGGGAAAACTGAACATCTTCGGCGTCGTGATCGCGGCGACGGTCGGCTCGTGGATCGGATCGGCGATCAGCTACTGGTTCGCGTACAAGCTCGGGCGGCCGCTCATCGAGCGTTACGGCAAGTATGTATTCATGTCGAAAGAGAAGATCGAGAAGGCCGACGCCTGGTTCGCCGAGTACGGCTCGGGCGGCATCTTCGTCGCGCGCCTTCTGCCCGGCATCCGCCACGTGATCTCGCTGCCGGCGGGCATGTTCCGCATGCCCTTCGGCAAGTTCTCCGGGATGACCATCGCCGGCGCGGGCATCTTCTGCGCCGCCCTCGCCTGGTTCGGCGAAAAAGTCCTCGGCGACCAACCGCAGCTGATGAACGACCCGACGGCGATGATCACCGTGTTGAAGGAAAAGTCGCACTACCTCATCGGCTTCGCGCTCGTCGTCGGCGCGCTCTACGTATTGATGCAGGTGATGCAGAAACGCGCCGCGGCGAAACGCCATCCGTCCCGCGACTCGTCTTCTACTTCGTGAGCGAAGCAACGCGCGCGATGCAGGGACCGGCTTCAGCCGGTTCCCGGCGCCGTTCGATCTCCACGCTCGCCAGCATGTCGCCGCGGGGGGCGCGATCACGATCGAGTACGGCTGCGCGATCGGGCCGCCGGAAGCGGGAACTGAGGAGCTGCGGCCGTGCGCCCGTTGCCCAACGTCGCGAGGAAAACGCCGGTCTCTTCCGTGCCGAGGACCGCTTTCGCGGTGAGGTGCTCGCACGGCGATCTGCCGGTGATCGCCACCACTACACACCCGCCGGCAGATCGCCCATCACTGCTTCGCTCGCGCCGACAGCAGCGCGAGCCTCGAGATCATTTCGCCGCGACGCGGATCGGCTGGGCGGTCTTCGTGTTGCTGGCGACGAGCGTGTGCGTCGCCGGCGTCTTCACTTCGACCGAAGCGATGGTCATGGTGGCGGCGAGCTGCTCGGGAATCGCGGGATTGCAGAACTGGAAGCGTTCCGTGCAATCGATGATGCGACAGACGACGCCGGCGCCTTCCTGTTGGACGCATTGGTTGAACTCGGGATCGCAGACCGAACAGGGCGGAGCGGCGAACGACGGAACGGCGGCGAACAGCAACAGCAACAACGCAAAGGCGGGAATCACTCTCATGACTTCTCCTTTCAGTTGCGCTTCTGGAAGCGCACGGTTGCTTTGTTTTCCCCGGTCACGACTTGGACGTTGATCGGAGCCTCGAAATCCGCAGAAGCCATCAGCGCGTCCGCTTCCGCGGGCGAGCGGTAAGGCCAGAATTCATAAGTGCCGGGCGGGATGTGGCCGAGCTTCGCGCGGCCGTCGTCGTTCGTGGTGAGCGACGCTCCCTGCTGCCGCTGCAGCTCGCGCGCGACCTCGGGCGGGACGAGCTCGCCGTTGTAGCGCATGAGCAGGTTGACGCCCGCGACGGGCGCGCCATCGACGGTGAGCGTCGCGACTTCGAGCGAGGCGCTGCCGGCCGGCACGCGCACGCGCTCGATGCCGGCGTTGCCGAATTTGCGCACCGCGAGCGAGCCACCCACCGGGATCACGTAAAGCGTGCTCGCCCCGTCTTCGGGCGTCGCGATGGGCGCGCGGCCGTCTGCGCCGGTCGTGGCGACGGAAAGGACGCGGCCGTCGGCCGCACACACGAGCCGGGCGCCGGGAACGGCTGCGCCATCCGCCCCGACCACTTCCACCGTTCTCCGGCGTCCCGACTCCAGCTGCAACGTTTCTTCGTGATCCGCGGTGCGTTCGTCGAGCGAGAACTCGTTCGGCCGCGGACGCATGTAGCCGTCGGCGAAGACATGCAGCGACTGCATGCCCGGGATCACGCCTTCGAATGCGAACGAGCCGTCCGGCCCGGTCGTGACGCGGCGCGTACGCGCGAGATCGGGCGTCACGGAGCGCAACGCGACGACGACCTTCGCGATCGGCGCGCCGTCTTTGTCGACGATCTTTCCGTCCACGAGATGGTTCGGCATCTCGATGGCGAACGTCGTCTGCGGACCGCGAACGATGCGGACGTCCGTGTCGTAACGCGCATGCAGCGCGGCGCTGGAGATCGCGGCGAGAAAGTCACCGTCCAGCCACGACGGCCCCTCGATCTCGCCCTTGTCGTTCGTCGCGAGCTTCGCGTTCCAGTACAGCTCGAGGTTCGTCAGCTGGACGTTCGCGTTGGCGAGCGGCGCGCTGCCGCGCGTGATGCGTCCCGTCGCGACGCCGTTCGGCAACGCGATGCGCAACGTGCGCACGTCCTTGTCCGCGACGCCGGTCTCGATCGCCAGCTTCTGCATCGGCGCGGCGCCTTCGACGAGCACGACGTACGTGCCGAGCGCCACGTTTTCGAATGCGGCCGCGCTCTCGTTCGCGTTCAACGAACGCGAGGCGATCCAACGCGGCTCGACATCATCACTCTTGATGCCGAGCCGGATGGTGAGCGGGCCTTCGTAACGGTTGCGGTCGATCTGGGAGCGGATCGTCGCCGCATGCAGGGTGAGAGCAACGAACAGCGCGAGGAGGAGAGTTGTGCGTCGCATCTGCCCACCAATATTGGGAGGCAGGAAGGAAGGATGGTAG
>JAFAVZ010000285.1 GCA_019242175.1 Acidobacteriota bacterium | reverse complement strand
AAGTTCAACGTGCTGCCGGGCTCGGGCGGGCGGCGTACGACTGGCGCGTGGCGCGGCGAGGCCCCGCTCTGGGTCTACGGCCGGCGCGGCGAGGCGTGCCGCAAGTGCGGCTCGAAGATCGAGATGCGCAAGCAGGGCAACGACGCGCGCTCGACGTACTGGTGTCCCGGCTGTCAGCCTGAAGTTGGTTAGTAGTTGCTAGTTGCTGGTTGCTAGTTGCTGGTTGCTAGTTGCTGGTTGCTAGTTGCTGGTTGCTAGTTGCTAGTTGCTGATGCTGGTTGCTGATGCTGCTTGCTAGCTGCTGGTTACTTGCAATGCGTGCGAAGCCCATCGCATTCGCCGCCTCGACCAGCAACCAGCAACCAGCAACCAGCAACGAATCACCAAGAACAACAGCTAGAATCCACCCACACAAGGAGGAAGTCGCTTGCCCATCGTCCTTCCCTACCCTCTGAATGCTCAGGAGCTTCGCGTGCTGCAGGAGTTCCGGCGGCTGCAGACCGAGACCCTGCCGACGGCGACGATCAAGGCGATCAAGCATCCGGTCGGAGGCGGCGAAGCGCCGGCGGTCGCGCTCGCCGGCAAGGGCTGGCTCACTCCGACCGAGATGGGGGACGGCTTCACGCTGACGCAGAAGGCGAAGGATCTGCTGGCGATCGATCCGAAGCCTGAAGTCGAGTCCGCCGCCGGCGACGACGAAGAAGTCGTCATCGAATGATGCACACGAATCGGTGCATCGGCGGGTAACCGTCCAACTGGTCCGTTTTCAGAGACTTAGCTTCAGCCTTCCATTTCCATTCTCAAACGGTACGAGCTCGTCCGGATGGATAAACCCCATTGACTCAGTCATTTAACCGCCGTATCATGGAAGACCGAGGACTGAGATGAAGCATGGCGACAAAGCAAAAGTCAAAACAGCCAGCAAAGCCTCCTCGGGGAAAAGCAACAGCAGCAAAGCCGCCAGCGAAAAAAGCAGCAGCGCCCAAGAAGCCGCCAGCACCGGCAAAAGCAGCAAAGCCGGCGCCTCCAGCCAAAAAATCGAAGCAGGCAGCAAAACGGGTGGAAACGGCAAGTCCGCAGGCCGCCGCTCCGCAGCCCCGACCCCCGAAGCCGGAAGCTTCACCAACGCCGTCGTCGGCGACTCCTTCAAGCGCGCCATCAAAAAGTACCCCAACGCCTTTCGTCGTCTCACCGACTGACGGCAGCGTGCGCTACCTCAGCGTCCAGGACCTCGTCGAGCTGCACCGCGCCGTCTCGATGGAGTTCGGCGGTACCGCCGCGCACGGCGGCGTGATCGAGTCGCAGTTCGCGCTGCTCAACGCCGTCCAACGCCCCCAGGTCACGATCCTCGGCCGCGAGGCCTACCCAACCTTCCCCGAGAAAGTCGCGGCCTTCGTCTTCGCGCTCGTCTCCTCTCGCCCGTTCCGGGGCGGCAACCGCCGGCTCGCACTCGCTTCGCTGTTCGCGTTCTGCGAACTGAACGCGCGAGCCGTCGACTCCCGCGTATTCGACGAGAAGACGGCCGAGAACCTGCTGAAACGCGCCGCGACGTTCCGCGAGCTCGGCATCCCGGCGGAGAACGTGTTCAAGGAGATCCGGGAGACGCTGGGGCGGGCGATCATCGAGTTGAATTAGCGCGCGCGGCGCTAGAATGCGCCCGCCATGTTCAAGATTGAAGAGCTTTTCGCGCGCGAGATTCTCGACTCCCGCGGCAATCCCACCCTCGAAGTCGACTGTCTGCTCGACTCCGGCGCGTTGGGGCGCTTTGCCGTCCCGTCCGGCGCCTCGACCGGCTCGCGTGAGGCGCTGGAGCTGCGCGACGGCGACAAGAAGCGCTATCTCGGCAAAGGCGTGATCCACGCCGTCGAGAACGTGGAAGTCATCGCCAAGGAAGTCGAGGGGATGGACGCCCGCGAACAGGCGATGATCGATCTCGTCATGAAGCAGATGGACGGTACCGACAACAAAGCCAACCTCGGTGCGAACGCCATCCTCGGCGTCTCCCTCGCGGTCGCCCGCGCGGCGGCCGAAGCGTCCGGCCTGCCGCTCTTCCTCTACCTCGGCGGAACCGGCGCGCGCACGTTGCCGGTGCCGATGATGAACGTCATCAACGGCGGCGCGCACGCCGACAACAACCTCGACGTGCAGGAGTTCATGATCATCCCGGCGGGCTTCGACAGCTTCGCCGACGCACTGCGCGCGGGCGTCGAGACGTTCCACAACCTCAAGAAGATCCTCCACGACAAGAAGCTGACCACCGCCGTCGGCGACGAGGGCGGCTTTGCGCCGGACCTGAAGTCGAACGCCGAGGCGCTCGATCTCATCATGAGCGCGATCTCCAAGGCCGGCTACAAAGCGGGCGAGCAGATCTACCTCGGCCTCGACGTCGCGGCGAGCGAGTTCTTCGAGAAGAAGGCGTACTCGTTCGAGGGGCAGAAGCGCTCCAGCGAAGAGATGATCGAGTACTACCGCGAGCTGACCCAGAAGTACCCGATCCTCTCGATCGAAGACGGCCTCGCGGAAGGCGACTGGGACGGCTGGGAAACGCTGACCCACGTACTCGGCAACAGCGTGCAGCTGGTGGGCGACGACCTGTTCGTCACCAACCCGGAGATCTTCGCCAAAGGCATCGACCGAGGCATCGCGAACGCGATCCTGATCAAGGTCAACCAGATCGGCACGCTCACCGAGACGCTGGAAGCGATCGAGCTCGGCAAACGGGCCGGCTACCGTTCGGTCGTCTCCCACCGTTCGGGCGAGACGGAAGACTCGACGATTGCCGATCTGGCGGTGGCCACGAATGCCGGGCAGATCAAGACCGGCTCGGCTTCCCGGAGCGACCGGATGGCCAAATACAACCAGCTGCTCCGCATCGAGGAGGAGCTGGGAGACGCCTCGTTGTACGCCGGACGGGGAATCTTCAAGTCCATACGTTGACAATCGGCGGCAATCGTCAATAAATTGACGGTATGCCCGAGAGAGACCTGGTGGCCGGCGTGATGCAGCTGGCCAATCTCCTCACCCGCCGCCTGGCGCCGATCTTCGCCCGCGGAAAGATCACGCCGCAGCAGTGGGCGGTGCTTTCCGTCCTCGGGGAGTCCGATCAGCCGATGACGCTCGCCGCCGTCGCCCGGCGCCTCCTCGTCTCGAAACAGAACATGACCGGGATGATCGCCCGCCTGGAGCAGCTCGGCCTGGCCGACCGGAGCGATGACCCGAACGACCTCCGCTCCTCGCGCGTCGTGCTCACCCGGCGCGGACGGACGCTGGTCGAGAAGATGCGGCCCGCTTATGAAGACTGGCTCGCGTCGCTCGGCGAGGAGTTTTCGGAGAAGGAGCTCGGCGGGCTCACGCGGACGCTGGAACGGCTGATCGCTCGCCTGGAGTCGTCGCCGGACCAATGACGCGGTTGCGCCCCGCCTTCTTCGCTTCGTAAAGGCGCTCGTCGGCGGCGTTGAAGAGCGTCTCGCGATCGGCCCCGTCGGAGGGGAAGATCGCGCCGCCGATGCTCACCGTGACCTGCGCGCCATCCGGTGGCGCAGGCGCCGCCTCGACCCCGCTGCGGATGCGTTCCGCCACCGCGGCGAGCGCGCGCGGATCGACGTTGGGGAGGATCACCGCGAACTCCTCGCCGCCGTAACGCGCCGGGAAGTCGACCGCGCGCACGGCCTCGCGGATCACGCGCGATACGCGTTGCAACGCGTCGTTGCCGGCGTGATGGCCGAACGTGTCGTTGTACTTCTTGAAGCGATCGAGGTCGAGGACGAGGATGCCGAAGTTCTCCGGATAACGGCCGGCGCGTTCGATCGCGCCGTCGATCTGTTCGCGGAAAGCGCGGAAGTTCGGCAGGCTGGTGAGCTCGTCCGTCCGCGCGCGCGCCTTCAGTTCATCGGCCATGCGATTCAGGGCCACGGCGAGCGTCGCAATCTCCCGATCGCCCGCGACCGGCGCGCGGGCCGTGACGTCGCCCGCTGCAATGCGATCCGCCGCGGCCGAAGCCTCTTCGAGCGGACGGACGACTTTGCGCAGCGTCGTGGTCACGACCGCGAACGAAACGAGCACGATGATCCACGCGACGGCGAGACCGCTGCGCATCATGTCGCTCGTGTCGCGCTCCAGCTCCGGCAACGTCCGCGCAATTTCCCGCTTTCGTTCCCAGGCGATCCGCTGCGCCTCGGCCACCACCGCGAGCGACGTCGCATTCACGTCTTCGACGCGCGGCTCCTGCTCCTCAATCACGTCGCGGAACGCGCGGACGCGGGCGCGCAGTTGTCCGAGGTCGATGCGCTGGAGGGCGTCGCGCTGGAGGAGTTGGGTGACGATGGCGTAGCGATCGACGGCGTCAGGGCTGGGCGCGTAGCGCGCGCGATAGGCGTTCTGCGCGCGGATCAACTCCTCGAGCGAGGCGATGGCTTCCGTCTCCACGCCGATGAGCCGCGACCAACGCAACTGCGACTGATGCGCGCGCCAGCTGAGACCGAACGTGACGAGAAAGAGAACGACCGCGAACGCGCTGGTGAGGAGGAGGACGCGCGTTCTCAGCCGAGGACGTTGCATTCGATCAAGGATAACGCGCCCGGCCACGGGCCGGTGCTTTGGTCTCCAAGCCTCGACGAATCCTCTGCGCGTGTCATCCTGAGCCGCGTAGTCGGCGAAGGATCTCCTGATACGGGCGACACGCGCACGTGCCGGGAGAACCTTCGCGCTCTGCGGCGCTCAGGATGACAATGCCATGACACTCCTCGACCTTTACCTCGCCTCCCTCGCCCACTGCGCGCCCGAGCGCCTCGTGCGCGAGAAGCTCACACCCGCCCTCCCGCGCCACGTCGTGGCGATCGGCAAGTGCGCGGGCGCGTTGCTCGACGGCATTGCCGATCACGTGCGCGACGCATTCGTCGCCATGCCCCATGGCTATCGCGAGCCGCGCACGCGAGCGATCGTCGTGAAGGGCGGGCATCCGCAAATCACGGACGACAGCTTCGAAGCGGGCGAACGGTTGCGTGCGTTCGTCGACGCGCATGACGAACTGCTGTTTCTGATCTCGGGTGGCGGGTCGGCGTGCGTCGAAGTGCCGTTGCCTCCGCTCACGCGCGAGCAGTTGATCCGCGCGAACCAGCGGTTGCTCGACAGCGGCGAAGACATCCACGCGATGAACGTCGTGCGCAAACATCTCTCCGCGATCAAAGGGGGGCGGCTCGGCAAGCGCAACAGCGTCACGCTCGTCTACTCCGACGTGAGCCGCGGCGCGCTCGCGGACGTCGCCTCGGGACCGACGCTCGGGGACGCGAGCACGAAGGAAGATGCGATCGCGATCCTGCAAAGGATTCGGGACTGTGACGACCTCGTGAAAACGCTCCAACGGCCCGACGTGCCGGACACGGTTCGCGATACGTTCGGCAGCGTGCAACTGATCGCCGACAACGACACGCTCGTCGCCACCGCGATCGCCCTCGCGGTTCGCGAAGGCGCGGCGGTCGAGCGTTGGGACGGACCGATCGAATGCGACGTCGAGACCGCGGCGCAGCAGCTCGCGGCACGCGCGAAGCAGCTGCGCAAAGGCGAGCTCCTCGTAGCCGGCGGCGAGCCGACGGTCCGCAAAGTCGGCGACGGCAAAGGCGGCCGTTGCAGCGAGCTCGCCGTCCGTTTCGCGCGTGCGTTGGGTG
>JAFAVZ010000402.1 GCA_019242175.1 Acidobacteriota bacterium | reverse complement strand
TTCAGCTGGTATTGCTTCGCGCCGGCGGAGAAAGAGATCGTGCGGCGGACGGCGTCGCGCAGGTTGCGCTGGCCGTCGAGGTTGTTCGCCCACGTCGGCGCGTTCGAGTCTTCGAAGTCGGCCATGAAGACGTTCGCGCCGGAGTTGAGGGCGTTGATGATCATCTTCCGGTCGACCGGCCCGGTGATCTCGACGCGGCGGTCGCGGAGATCGGCCGGGATCGCCGCAACGGTCCAATCGCTCTCGCGGATCTCTTTCGTTTCGGGGAGAAAGTCCGGCAGCTCGCCCGCGTCCAGCCGTTGCTTGCGCGCCTCACGCGCGGCCAGCAGCTCTTCCCGCCGCGCACCGAACGTCCGCTGCAGGTCGGCCAGAAATCCGAGGGCTTGCGGCGTCAGGATCTCGTCCCACTCCGGCCGGCACTCCCCGCGGATCTCCAACTCCTCGGCGCCCTCGGCAAGCCTCTCGATCGCTCCCGCTGTCATGATGTAAAATCTTTGAGCGAAGAGCGCGCCAAGTCAATAAGTCGAGGCTCAACCGTATGTTGCGCTGTGTTGTTTTGTAAAAATCAGCCCGTAAATTTGTCAAAGGTTGCAACATGAACAAACTGGGCACCAAGGTTCGCGCTTTCCGCCGGCGCGAAGGACTCACGCAGACGGAGCTCGCCTCCCGGCTGGAGATCTCGCCGAGCTACCTCAACCTCATCGAGCACAATCAACGCCCACTGCCCGCACACCTGCTCGTGCGCGTCGCGAAAATTTTCCGCGTCGAGCTCGACGCGTTCGCCGACGACAGCCAGGCCCGGCTCGCCGAGGATCTGCAGGAAGTCTTCGGCGATCCGATCTTCGAGGAGCACGCGCTGACCACGTCCGACATGCGCGAGCTGGCCGAGAACGCCGCCGCAGCGCGCGCCGTGCTCGCGCTCTACCGCGCGTACCGCGACTCGCAGGAGTCGCATCGCGCGCTCGCGACGGACGTCTACGACGGCCAACGCTTTCACGGACTCGACCCGACGCACCTGCCGTCCGAGGAGGTTTCGGATGTGATCCAGCAGGCGACGAATTTCTTCCCCGAGATCGAGCGCGCGGCGGAAGAGGTCGCGTTGCGCGCGCAGCTCAATCGCTCCGACATGTACCGCTCGATGGTCGCGTACCTGCGCGACCGGCACGGCATCAGCGTCGTGCTCGCGCCGGTGAACCGCGAACGCGGTGCGGTGCGCCGTTACGACGCCGACTCCCGAACGGTCCTGCTGTCCGAGGTGCTCGCGCCCTGGAGCCGGCAGTTCCAGGTGGCGCATCAGATCGGCCTGATCGATGGCGGCCCGACGTTCGACGCGATCCTCGCCCGCTCCGAAAATCTACTGACGACCGCGGAGTCGAAGAAGCTGTGCCGCATCGCATTGGCGAACTACTTCGCGGCCGCGCTCCTGATGCCGTACGACGAGTTCCTGCACACCGCGGAGAGCGTGCGTTACGACATCGAGCTGCTCCAGCATCACTACATCGCGAGCTGGGAGCAGGTCTGCCATCGCCTGACGACGCTGCGCAAACCGGGCGCGGCGGGCGTGCCGTTCCACTTCGTGCGCGTCGACATCGCCGGCAACATCTCGAAGCGCTTCAGCGGGACGGGCATCCGCTTCGCGCGCTTCTCCGGCTCCTGTCCGCGTTGGGACGTGCACGCGGCGTTTCTCACGCCCGGCCGCGTGCGCACGCAGCTCTCGAAGATGCCGGACGGCACGGCCTACTTCTGCGTCGCCCGCACCATCCGCAAAAGCTACGGCTACGCCTCGGGTGACGCGCTGATGGCCGTCGGCATCGGCTGCCCCGTGAAGGATTCACGCAAGCTCGTGTACGCGGACGGTTACGAGCTCGACAATCTCGACGCCGCGGTGCCGATCGGCACGACCTGCCGCCTATGCGAACGCCTCGACTGCGACCAACGCGCGTTCCCCCCGATCCAACACCGCCTCACCATCGACGAGAACGTACGGGGCCGTTCGTTCTACGCACCAAACCAAACGTAGGGGCGGGCTTCAGCCCGTCCGGGCCGGCTAACGCCCGCCCCGTAGTTACGTACTCAGCATGGTGAGCGGGCGTCCCGCCCGCGTGCCGGCGGGCGTCTCGCCCGGCGGCCTGTCGGCATACGGAGCAGCGGCACGAGACGTACCGCTGCCGGCGGGCGAGACGCCCGCTCACCGTTTCACGTCCGGAAGCGGTACTGCAGCGCGCGCGTGATCTCGTCCCACTCCTGGTCTCCGCCGGCGCCCAACGGCTTGGCGATCTCGATCGGTTTGAGCTCGGGATCCGCGAAACTGATGACGCAGTAGTCGGCGCCGGGCGGCTCCACGACGTCCGCGATCTCCGCGCCATCGCGCCCGAGGGTGCTCATCGTCTCCCGCGCCATCCGCCGCACACGATCTTCGAAGTCGGTCATGCGGCGGTCTCAACGCAAAAAGCCCGCCGAGTTGGCGGGCTTTGCAATTTGAGACGTTCCGGAGAATCAGGCGGTCGTCTTCGCGCAGTACTGGTCGAACGCCGCGGTGAGCTCGGCCGCGATGTCGTGCGCCTCGCGCCCTTCGATCTGCCAGCGCTCGAACATCTTCACCACCTGACCGTCGCGCATCAGCGCGATGGACGGCGAGGAAGGGCGATAGCCGGTGAAGTACGAACGCGCGCGCTGTGTGGCCTCGACGTCGTTTCCGGCGAAGACCGTGATCATGCGATCCGGCTTCGTCTCGTTGTCGACCGCCATCGCGACCGCCGGCCGAGCCATCCCCGCCGCGCATCCGCAGACGGAGTTGACGACGACCAGCACCGTTCCCTTCTTCTCGCCGAGGACGGCGTCGACTTCGGCGGCCGTTCTCGTTTCCTCGACGCCGAGCCGCGTCAGCTCCCGGCGCATCGGTGCAACGATCATTTCATCGTACATGTCAGGACCTCCAACGCGGTCGAGTTTACTCAGTGCCGTTGCGTCTCGTCCACCCGCATCGAGTTCACCATCGCCTGCAGGACGGGGCTGTAACGGCTCGCGTCCTTTTCCGGCGTGATGAACAGCAGATAGACGAGGTGCTCGTCGCCGAGCTGCCGCGTCACCACCGTAACCCGCTCCTGGATGCCCGTATTCGGGTTCGTCCCGCGCAGGCTCGCAGCGAGCGCGGTGCGCCCGTCGAGGTTGAACTGCTGCCCCGAGCTCGAAACCAACTTGAGGTGCGGACTGCTCTGCGTGATCTGCCCGAGCAGGTCGTTCGTGGCGTTCTGCAGCGTGACGTTGCTGCTGCCTGTCGTCCCGCGCAGATAGCTGCGCGATCCGCTGTTGAACGGCGAATAGTGATTGAGGATCGCGCCGTAGACGACTTCGGACTTGCCGTTGATGTCGCCGACGCCGCCTTCCGGCGCAATCGTCGCGGCAAGGTTGCCCTGCTGATAGACGCGCCAGTTGGACGGATAAGAGATCTGGTAGACGCCGGACGGCGGCGCGTACGTGCGCATGGTCGAAGACGGCGCCTCGACGTTGATCGCCGAGGTCGTTCCGCCGCGCGACGGCCGGGCCGTGGAAGAAGTGTTCGCCGTCGTGCCCGCGATCTGGCCCATCACCGGCGCGTTGCCCATGCCCCGCAGCCGATTCTTGACCGTGTTCAGCTCCGCGACGTTCGTCGTCGGATTCGCCGAGACTTTCAGGAGCTGCGATTCCTTCTGGATCCGCGCGACGCGGTCCGGCGGCGCGGGATGATCGGAGAGCCAGTTCGTCTTCTTCGACTTGTCGACCGACTCCAGCGTGTGGAAGAAGTTGACCATGTCCACCGGCGAGTAGCCGCTCGCCGCGAGGATCTGCGAGCCGCGCACGTCCGCCTGCGTCTCGAGGTCGCGGCTGTATTTGAGGAAGAGCGCGTTGAGGCCGATGCCGCCGACGGTGTTCAGGATGTTGGCCGTGTTCTGGCCGATCTTGCCGCCGAGGAGCCCGCCGAGGATGCTGATGCCCGCCTGGGCGCCGTAGGACTTCGACGCCTGATGCGTGCCGTGCCGCAGCGCGACGTGCGCGATCTCGTGCGCGAGCACGCCCGCGACTTCGCCCTCGTTCTTGGCCTGGTCGAGCACGCCACGATTGACGTAGATCGGCCCGCCCGGCAACGCGAAGGCATTGATGTCCGAGGCGTTCACGACTTTGAAGCGATAGGGAAAATTCGGGCCGCCCGCGTTCGCCGCGAGCTTCGCGCCGATGCGGTTCACGTAATCCGTCACCTGCGAATCATTGAGAATCGGCAGCTGAGCCTCGGCCTGAGCGGCCGACTGTTGCCCGATCTGAACGTCATCATTGGTGCTGAAAAGGTTCCAGCCGGGCTCGATCTTCGTTTGCGCCGACGCGATGGCCGGCAGGAGCGCGATCGTCATGACCAGAGCCGCGACGCGGCTCGTCATTCTTGGATGCATACCTTTACCTCCGTGCTGATGCATTGCAGCGGAAATGCCGGATTCAGCGGACGGCGCGTACGCGTCCCGCGATGACGTGAAGCAGACTGATGCGATCGTCGGCGTTGATGAAGCCGTCGGCGTTCGCGTCGCAGCCCCAATTCCGGGCATCGGTCGTCTTCCCCGCAGGCTCTCGGTCCAACGCGTCGAGATCCTGCGCGTTGACGAGCCCGTCCCCGTTGCAGTCGCCCGGCTTCGGCATCACCAGCTCGTACAGCGCGAGGCCGGTGGTGAAGAGGATGCGGCCGTCCGGCGTTTCGGCGACGTCGACGATGCTGCCGACCGGGGCGTCGATCAGCGAGACCGGCGTGCTGTCGTCCTTCACGAAGAAGATGGTCTTGCCGACGAAGGTGGCGATCAGGTAGCCGCCCTTCATCAGTCGATTCGCAGGCGCGACGACGCCGGTCGGGGCGACGATCGACGGCCAGACGTAGACCGGCTTGACCGCGCCGTCGACGTCCGGCCCATTGCCCATGGTGAACGGCCAGCCGCAGAAGGCGCCGGCCTGGATGATGTTGATCTCGTCGTCGTTCGCGTCGCCGTTGTCGGGGATGAAAAGCCGCTCGTTCGCAGCGTCCCAGGCCATGTCGAAAGGATTGCGGAAGCCTCTCGCGAACTGCTCGACCGAGCCATCCGGCCGGATGCGAAAGACCTTCCCCGCGTTCCACTCCGGCTTGGCGGCGATGGCAAAGCTGCCGTAGTCGCCAATGGCCACGAAGATCGAGCCATCCGGCGCAACGATCGGGTTCCCCCCATGATGCTCCGGATTGCTCCCTCGGCTCGGAACCTCGATGTCGCAGACGAACTCGTGGATGACCGTCTCTTGGCCCGTCCCCAAGTCGATCCTGGCGATGACGTCCGCTGTCTGGTTCAGCGTGGTGTAGTGGACGACCGCCGAGTCATCGCTCTCCAACGCCATGCCGATCAACCCCGAGTTGCCCATCGCATCGGTGTCCACCGTCGCGACCGTCTGCGCCCCTCGGATGATCTTGCCGCTCGTGGTGGCGTAGTAGACCTGCCCTTTCGAGTCGACCGCGATGGAGCTGACGAAGGGGACGAGATCGCCCACCTTCTCGACGCGAAAGCCCGGCAACGCCCGCGCCTTCACCGCCACGACCACCCAAACTACCACCAGGAACAGGACCTTCTTCACTTGCCCGCGCATGAAGAACGAATCATGCCAGCGGATTTGGGAATGCGCCCCCCTCCCTCCCCGTTACTTGGGGCCTTGACGCGAGGCAGCGCCGGCCCTAGAATCCGCGCTCTTCGCAGCAATCACACCTTGTCGCGGGGTGGAGCAGTCTGGTAGCTCGTTGGGCTCATAACCCAAAGGTCGTGGGTTCAAATCCCACCCCCGCAACCAAATGAAACTCTTCGGAAGCCACTGGAAACAGTGGCTTTCTTCGTTCGGCGCGACTGATCGCGGTTGCGCGCAGTAACCCGCGATTGTCCGAGAACTGTCCGAGTTTTCTTGCTCGTGCGCTTGCCGTCGCCGTACCGTTGCGTTTGATGAAGGAAGACATCCTTGAGCAGGTCGTCGATGACTACCTCCAGGCGAAGGGGTACTTCACGCGGCACAACCTGAAGTTCCGTCCGCGCGCTGACCATGCGCTGTTCGTGAAGAATCAGGATTCGAATCACAGCGACATCGATGTGATCGGCATTCATCCGCGGCGCAGCGGTGTGGATGCGGTGGTCGTCGTGAGTTGCAAGAGTTGGCAGGGCGGCTTCGATGTCGAGGGGTGGCTCTCCGCGCTGGAGCACAACAAGACGGTGTCGGGACGCGAGGCGTGGAAGCACCTGCGTGAGCTTGTGCGCCCGAAGTGGTCCGAGGCCTTCGTTGACGCGGTTGAGGAGGTCGCGGGAACGCGTCTCTTTACGTACGTGACGGCGGTGACGGCGGTGCGCGGCGATGCGCGTCGTTGGGAGGAGTACGCGCCGTTTCGTGATGCGCTCCAGGGGAATCCGGTGCGTCTGTTGTCGTTGCGGATGATGCTCGATGACCTGTACCCGATGCTGAGTACAACGGTCGCGAACTCCGATCTCGGCCGGTTGCTGCAATTGCTGAAGGCGTGCGGCTGGTCTG
>JAFAVZ010000191.1 GCA_019242175.1 Acidobacteriota bacterium | reverse complement strand
GCCTTGTCCTTCAGCTTCTTCTTCACCGAAGAGGCCTTCACGTGAGCGAGCGCTTTCGACGGTTGCACGAGCGCGCAAGCGGTGAGGAAGCCGCACAGCTCGTCGCACGCGAACAGCGCCTTCGCCATCAGCGTCTCGCGCGGCACGTTCGTGAACGGCGCGTGGCCCATGATTGCGACGCGCAGATCGTCTTCGAAGCCGCGCTCCTCGAGAATTTTGTTGCCGACGAACGGATGCTGATCCGGATACGCCTCGTAGTCGAAGTCGTGGAGCAGGCCGGCCATGCCCCAGCGGATGGCATCTTCCTCCGGCGCGAACCTGCGCGCGCAGGCGCGCATCGCACGTTCGACGGCGAGCGCGTGTTTGCGGAGGGAGTCGGTATGCGTGTACTCGTGGAGGAGGGCGAGGGCTTCGTCGCGCGTCTTCACATCAGAAACGATAGCGCAGCCCCACGGTGGTGTGAACGTTATGCGGCCGAGGGATGGACAGCCCGCTCTGCGCTGCCCCGAAATCCGACCTCTCGAACGGCGACGACGTCACGACGTCGCTCACGTTGCCTTCCACGGCGAACCGCGGCGTCCATTGCCAGGCCACGCCTGCCTCGCCCATCGCGCCGAAGCGTTCGCGCGTGTAGTTGTTGGGGGTGAGCGTGACGAACTGCCTCCGATGGTAGATCGCGTACGCCGGTCCGGCGCCCATGTGAAAACGGAACGCGCCGCTGCGGTTGATGCGCCAGACGAGCGGCAGGGCGACCGTCGTGATGGCGAGGTCTCCGTCATCGGACGAGATCTCGGCGTTGTTGCTCCGGATCTTCGCGGCCAACGGTGCCTTGGCGTACGCGACGTCGAGGCCGAGGGCGAGGGCGGGGGTGAGGTCGCGCTGAAGGTCGACGGAGACGCCGGCGCGTGTCGCGGCCGAAAGGGAGATCGTGGAAGTCCCCTGAATGCCGCCTCCCGGGGTGATGATCGGCAGCTTTCGCTCGACGTATTTTCCGAAAACGAAGGGTCCGGTGCCGACGCCGATGCTCCATCCATCAGCGAGCAGAGGGGTACAGAAAAAAGCCACCGGAAGGATGGAAAGCAATCTTTTCATCGCCATGGTGGTCAGAATTGCAACCGTAGAGCCAGGTCCGGCAAAAAATGCCGAGCTGGAGTGCGCGCGGTGGGATGTCAATAAATCGCCCCTTCCCGGCCCCCAAGTGCGTATGCCTCGGTACTTTAGAGCGTTGCTGAAAGACTCGAAAGTTTCGGCGAATTGCAGATAACTGGCGGAAAGCGAAGTTGGCGCGGCTTTCGCTAAAGAGGAGAGCACGATGAATCTGGTTTCGACAGAAGTTTCGGAACCGCTGCGCGGGTCCAGCCTGATTAGCCTGCGCCTAGTGGCCGCTGCGGACTCCCTCCTCAACTATTGGACCGATTTTGGACGATTATTCACAAAGCTTCCTTGAACCCTACCTTTCGGTCGCAGCGGTCCAGCCTGATTTACCACGAACGGAGCCGAAAGGCTCCGTAAGTGTTTTTAGGCGACTTTTCCACTGATAGAGTGCCGCGCGATGCCTGCGAAGCGCCCCACCCTCTTCCTCATCGACGGCTCCAACAACGTCTATCGCTCCTACTTCGCCATCCGAAATTTAACGAACTCCGCCGGCTTCGCCACGAACGCGGTCTACGGCTTCACCCAGACCCTCCGCAAGCTGCTGAAGGACTTCGAGCCCGACTGCATCGCCGTCGCCTTCGATGAAGGACCGTCCACGGTCCGGGCCGAGCAATACGCCGACTACAAGAAAGACCGCCGGCCGATGCCGGACGATCTCTCCGTCCAGATCCCGTTGGTTTACGAAGTCCTCGAAGGCTTCCGCATCCCGATCATCCGCGCGGCGGGCTGGGAAGCCGACGACTTCCTCGGGTCCCTCGCCTGCGTCGCGCGCGACCGCGGCTACGAGGTCGTGCTTGCCACGTCCGACAAAGACTTCTTTCAGCTCGTCGGCAACCACATCCGCTTCTTCCACACCGGCCGCGAGACGATGTACGACTCGAAAGGCGTCGAAGAAGCGTTCGGCCTCCCGCCGGAGAAAGTCGTCGACGTCATGGCGATCTGGGGCGACGCCATCGACAACATCCCCGGCGTCCCGGGCATCGGCGAGAAGGGCGCGAAGGCGCTCATCAGCCAGTTCGGCTCCCTCGATGGCGTCTACGATCACCTCGAAGAGATCAAGAAAGCCTCGCAGCGCAAGACGCTCGAGGAGAACAAGGACAAGGCGTTTCTCTCCCGCGACCTCGCGCGCATCAAGTGCGATCTCGCGGTCGACATCGACTTCGAGACGCTGAAGCGCCAGGAGCCCGACCGCCCCCGCCTGCACGACATCTTCTCCCGCCTCGAGTTCGCTTCGCTGATGCAGGAGTACCTGCCCGAGGCGCCGCCGGCGGTGAAGGATTACCGGCTTGCGGCGACGGTCGATGACATCCGCGAGCTCGCCGAAGGTGCGAACGCGCTCGGCATCTGGGTCGAATCAAAGACGCCCGACTCCTTCGACGCGATCCTCGGAATCGCTCTCTCTCGCACGCCGAACGAGTCGCTGCTCGTCCCTGCGAACGACGAAGCGCTGGTCGACGAGCTGAAGACGTTGCTCGCCTCCGACCGCACATTCGTCGCCTACGACTCGAAGCTCCAACGCCGTCGCCTCGGCGCCAACGGCTGGCCCGTGCCGCAGCGCTGGACGGACGTGATGATCATGTCGTACGTCATCAATCCCGGCCTGCCGAGCCACGCGCTGGCGAACATCGCGCGCGATCGGCTGAAGGTCGACGTCGTCACGCGCAAGGAGCTGCAGAAGACCGCGCCGCTCTTCGCCATCGAGCACGAGCTCGGCTCCTCCCCGCTCGCCCCCTACCAGCAATACCTCGGCGAGAAATCCGATCTCGCGCTCGCCTTGCGCGATGTGCTCGATCCCGAGCTGCGCCGCGATCCGGAGTTGGTGAAGATTTACGACGAGATCGAGACGCCGCTCATCCCCGTCCTCGCCCGGATGGAGGACCTCGGCATCAAAGTCGACCGCAGCCTGCTGGCGACGATGTCGGCGACGATGGGCGCGGAGATCGCCGAACTGGAGAAGCGCATCTATGCCGAGGCGGGGATGGAGTTCAACATCAACTCGCCTCAGCAGCTCGGCCACATCCTCTTCGAGAAGCTGCAGTACCCGGTCATCAAGAAGACGAAGGGGACGAAAGCGTATTCGACCGCCGTCGACGTCCTCGAAGAGCTGGCCAGCCACGGCTACGCGGTGCCGCAGCTGATCCTGCAGCATCGCGAGCTGCACAAGCTGAAGTCGACGTATGTGGATGCGTTGCCGCTGATCGTCGGCGCCGACGGACGCGTGCACACGTCCTTCAATCAGGCGGTCGCGGCGACGGGACGGTTGTCATCCTCCGACCCGAACCTACAGAACATTCCGATCCGCACCGAGACGGGACGCGTCATCCGCAAAGCCTTCGTGGCCGAGGATGGCTGGCAGTTGCTTTCTGCGGATTACTCGCAGGTCGAGCTGCGCATCCTCGCCCACATCTCGCAGGACGCGAACCTCATTGAGACGTTCCGCCGCGGCGCGGACATCCACCGCGCGACGGCCTCGTACATGTTCAACATCCCGGAGCAGGATCTGACGGCGGAGCAACGGCGCGCGGCGAAGACGATCAACTTCGGCGTGCTGTACGGCATGTCGGCGTTCCGGCTCTCGAACGAGCTCGGGATCTCGACGGCCGACGCGAAGAATTGGATTGACGCTTACTTTTCGGGATATCCGAAGATCAATGAATATCTCGAGCAGACGCTCGCGACGGCGCGCGCGACGGGCAAGGTCACAACGCTGTTCGGCCGCGTGCGCTACATTCCGGAGATCGCGAATCGGAGCTTCACCGTGCGCGGCAACGCGGAGCGGATGGCGACCAACGCGCCAATCCAGGGAACGGCGGCAGACATCCTGAAGCTGGCGATGATCGCGCTCGACAAGAAGCTCGATCCGCGCGTCGCGCGCATGCTGCTGACGGTGCACGACGAAATCGTGATCGAGGTGCGGGAGCAGGAGGCGAACGACGTGGCGGGGATCGTGAAAGAGACGATGGAGACCATCTTCCCGCTGGCCGTGCCGCTCTCCGTCGACACGCATTGGGGGAAGAGCTGGTACGACGCGAAAGAGTGAGAAGCAGCCGACTCAGCATCCTCCTCGTCGTCCTTTGCGTCGCGTGCAAGCCGTCGCCGACGAAGAAAGCGCCCGCGGCCTCGGCGACGCCGCAAGGACCGACGGTCCGCGCGACGGTGATCGCGATCCGCACGACGATGCAGCCGGGCGACAAGACGTCGACGCACGAAGTGCTCGTGGCGAACGACCGCGCGCGCAGCATGGACGAGATCGACGCCTGGCGCCTCTTCGACCTGAAGGCGAACCGCGTGACGTTCGTGGACGACATCGCGAAGACGTACCGCAGCGTCGACGTGCCGTCGCTGGCGAAGGCGCGCCGCGAGACGCTGGCGAAGCCGCTGCCGAGCGAGATTCCCCACGCGACGTTCACCGTCACGGAAAACCGCAAGCCGTTGCAGGGCGTCGAGGCGAAGCAGTCGCTGGTGAAAGCCGGCGGATACACGCGCGAGCTTTGGATCGGCCAACATCCGGCGATTCCGCGCGGCCTCTACGCCGCGATGCGCGCCGCGCAGCAGCCGTCATCCACGATCGAGCCGATGACGCGAGCCGTCGAAGAAGCGCTCCTCGGCGTCGACGGCTTCCCGCTCGCCGAGCACGCCGAGCTGCCGTTCGGCAACGCGAAGATGACCGTCGATCGCGAAGTCGTTTCCGTCGGCACGCGCGACGTGCCGAGCGCGTTGCTCGAAGTGCCGGGCGGCTACAAACAGCTAACGAACCAGCCGTGAGTCGCCGATCCGCTTCGTCACGCCCTGCTGGTCCATCCACTCCAGCAGCGGAATCGCGACCTTGCGCGACAGCCCGAAGAGCTCCTTGAACTGCGCGACGTCGATCGTCTCGCCTTTCTTCGCCGCCAGCTTCTCCCTCGCCGCCGCGAGCGCATCGCGATGCACGTACACGCCTTCCGCGAGCCGCACGAGCGTCCCCTGCTTCACGAGAAAGAAGATCGCGCCTTCGATCATCTTCGGCTTGAACTTCTTCTCGTTGATGATCTCCGAAACGGCGGGAACCATGAGCCCGGCTTCGGCGAAGCGCAACTCCACCGAGCGCGTGAGCTCCCCTTCCGCGCCGCCGAGCGTTTTCGAACGGCCCGGAATGTCGAGAGCGTCGCCTTGCAGCACGGCGATCTTTTCGCGGCCGAGGTCCATGAGGAGGAAGTTGATGAGCGAGGGGTCGGCGTCGCGCGGCAGCAGCTTCTGCACGAACTCGCTCTTCGGCACGCTCACCGCCATCTTGTTCGCCTGGAAGTAGCGGCCGAGAAACTCCATCGCCTTGCGCCGGAAATCGGCGAGCGCGTCTTCGTGGATCCAACGATTCGGCTCGACGCCGGCCAGGTGCGGCACGCGCTTCAATTCCTTCGCGAGCGTCGTGATGCGAATGCCGGTGCGCGCCTGCACTTCCGCGGCGGTGAGCGTGCGCAGACCGGCAAGCTTCGCCATCAGCTCGACGCGCTCCACGAGCGAGCCGCCCGCGAGCGTCGCGAGGATTTCCGCGCGCGTGTTGCGGCTCAGCTTCGGCAGGTGCGCATCGAGGATAGAGCCGCCGCCGATCGTGAACGCCGGCGAGTAACGGCGGATGACGAAGCGATCGCCCGTGACAGCAACGACCGGCGATTCCAGGCGCACCTGCACGAACGCGCTCTCGCCGGGCCGCAGCTCCCCTTTCGTTTCATCGACGAAGCGGATCGTGCCGAGCAGCTCCGAGGAGAGGTGATGAAACCGGATGCGCGTCTGCTCCTCGAGCGGCTTCGCGTCCGGCAGAAGCTCGAGCTTCGCGGTGATCACTTGCGAAGCGCGCAGCGTCGAAGGTTCGACGAGCTGTTGTCCGCGATGCAGATCCTCGAGCGCGAGGTCGGGGAGATTCACCGACGTGCGTTCGCCCGCCGACGCGTGTTCGCGCGGCTCGCCGTGCACCTGGATCTGGCGCGCGCGGCTGCGCAATCCATCGGGCAACACTTCCACGTCCGACTCGACTTTCAGTTGGCCGGCGTACGTCGTGCCGGTGATCACGGAGCCGAAGCCTTTCATCGTGAACACGCGATCGATCGGGAGGCGGAACACGCGCGTCGTCGCGTCGCGATCGTCGACCGAGGCGACGGAGGCGAGGAGCGCGGTGCGGAGATCGTCGAGGCCGGCGCCGGTCGTGCTGCTCACCGGCACGATCGGCTTGCCTTGCAGAAAACTGCCGCTGACGAGCTCTTCGATCTCCAGCCGCACGAGGTCGACGATCTCGCGATCGACGAGATCGCTTTTTGTGATCGCGACGATGCCGGTCGGGATGTTCAGCAGCCGGCAGATCGCGAAGTGCTCGCGCGTCTGCGGCTTGATCGATTCATCCGCGGCGACGACGAGCAGCGCGCTGTCGATGCCGCCGACGCCCGCGAGCATGTTCTTCACGAAACGCTCGTGGCCGGGCACGTCGATGAAGCCGATCTGATAGTCGTCGGTGAACCAGCTGGCGAAACCGAGGTCGATGGTGATGCCGCGGCGCTTCTCTTCCGGCAGCCGGTCGGTGTCGACGCCGGTCAGCGCGCGGACGAGAGACGTCTTGCCGTGATCGATGTGGCCGGCCGTGCCGACGATGCGGCGTTTGCGGGACATGGGCGCGTATCGTAAGCGATGCCGCAGCCGTCATTGACACGCGCGAAATTGTTCATTGTGAGCGAAATTCATTATGAGCGGGCACGGCCCGCGGCGCTTGTTGGCCAAGCCTTCACGAGGCTGGGCGTAGTCGTCGGCTGCGGTGGGCGCTGACATCCGGGAATGTCGGTATGAGCGTTTTGTCGCGTTACAATCCGCGCAATCGTCCGATGTCCTTATTGGCTCGCGCATTTCCGGTACTCGACCGCGTAGGTGTCGACGCGTTCGCCGCCTCGATGAAAACCCGTCACGAAGAAGCGCGTTCCTTCTACGCGCGTCTCGGCGTCCGGCGCGAAGCGTGGTTCTTCCAACGCTGCGACAAACCACTCGTCATCGGCGTGACGGAAGTCGAAGAGCCGCTCGAGGAGCGGGCGAAGGTCTATCGCGATGCGACCGATCCGTTCGCGGAATGGTTCAAGCTGCAGATCGACTCGCTCTCCGGCGTCGATCCGAAGCTGATGCCCCTCGGCCCGCGATCGGAGAAGGTGTTCGCGTCGTCCGCCGAGCCGTTCGATCACGATCTGCCGCTGCTCGTCCGCGCGTATCCGATCCTCAGCCGCAACGCGTTCGCCGATCTCGTGCGCGAGCTCGAAGAACGGCGCGCGGAGACCGAGGCGTTCTACCGGCGGTTCGAGACGCGCGAGACATGGTTCGTGCAGGAAACGTCCGACGGGCCGATCGGGATCGCCGTCGCCGTGCTTCGCGATGCGGCGGATCAGGCGCATTTGTACGCGTCGGACCGCGAGCCGTTCAGTGTCTGGTTCAAGCAGCGGATCACGAGCGTGTCGGGCGTGAATCCGAACGAAACGCCGCTCGGCCCGCGCACCGAATTGCTGTACGAGTTTCAGGCGCGGTCGGGATAGATCTCCTTCAGCTGCGGAGGCACGCGCCCTTCCATCCCCAACGCCTGTTCGAGCTCGCCCGCGTTCACGATCGCCTGGCCGCGGAAGTGATTGTTCGTGATCACGTACGTCTCGCGTTTGTCGGCCATCTTCTTGATGCGATTGGCCCACGGCTCCAGCTCTTCCTTCGAGTAGAGATAGTCGTAGCGTTCCCACGCCTCCTCGTGCGCGAACCACTTCTCGTAGTTGCGGCCGTGGAGGCGGACGTAACCGATGCCGCCGCTCGCCGTGTCGGCCGGCTTCACGGAGTTGTCGAAGAGCGGCTGATCGACGTTCACCCACGAGACGCCGCGTTCTTCGAGGAAGTCGACGAACTCCTGGTTTTGAAACGTCGCGTGGCGGACTTCGAGGGCGAGCGGATAGGCGGCGAACGCGCGGAAGAGCTGCTCCAGCTTCTCGATCGATTCCGGACTGTTCTTGAAGCTCCACGGGAACTGGATCAGGAGTGCGCCGAGGCGGTCCGCTTCGGCGAGCGGGTCGAGGTAGTGGCGGAAGGCGTCGACGTCGTTCTCCGCGAGCTCCGCCTTCTCGTGCGTGAAGCCGCGAAAGAGCTTCGAGGTGAAGCGGAAGTCGGGATTCGCGGCCACGCGGCGCACCCAGCTGCGGGAGTGGGTGGGCGGCGGGATGCGGTAGAACGGCGAGTTGATCTCGATGGTGTCGAAGAAGTCGGCGAGGTAGGCGAGATGGTCGAACTTCGAGCCGTGGGGCGGGTAGACGGTGCCTTCCCAATCCTTGTAGCTCCAGCCGGCGGGACCGATGCGAACGGGGTGGGTCATGAAGGTCAACACCTTGATTTTCTTATTTGCAACTCCGCGTAACTCGTTGCACTGCCTAGACAACTATGCTAAAAGGCGGCCCAACGGAAACAATCCGAGCATCCATGGACAGCACGAGCGTTCTGGGGCCGTGTTGTGTTTCGTCGCGGAAGGGGGTCGATCGGCCAGGTTCGTTGTACAGCCCGAAATCGCGGGGGCAGAGTCGCGGCACCCCGCCCAAGGACACGCTGCGGCAATTCTGATTCACGGTAACAATCTTTAGGAGATCAAAGGTTCATCATGGATACATTCAACGACAAGACCCTCAATTGTGCCGACTGCGGAGGCGAGTTCATTTTCAGCAAGAATGAGCAGTCGTTCTACGCAGAGCGAGGCTTCACGAACGAACCGAAGCGTTGCAAGAATTGCCGCGACAAGCGCAAGGTGGCCCGTGACGGGAACGGTGGTGGCCGCGACCGCCAGATGGTCAGCGTCACGTGCGACAGCTGTGGTGTGGGAACCGAAGTGCCGTTCACCCCGGTGAGCGGAAAGCCGGTCTACTGCCGCGACTGCTACAACCAGCGCCGCACCAGCTCCCGCCCCAACTCCTGGGCTTGAGAGCTACCCCCGACAACGACCTACCGAACGGCGAGCGATCCGCTCGCCGTTTTCCTTTGATGGCTGAGCGATCCGCTCGCCTTTCTCCTTTGATGGCCGAGCGATCCGCGCGCCTTCCCTTTGATCCGAGTTGTTGGTTGCTAGTTATTGGTTGTTAGTAGGCTCGTCCGGGCGCGCGTTCTACCAACAACAAACAACGAACAACCAATAACCAAAGCCGCGAGCAGCTAGCAACCAGCGACGAGCAACCATTAGAATGCGCGCCGCTTGCCTCCCACCACCTTCTCCAAACCCGTCGACAGCGTCCTCGATCTCATCGGCAACACGCCGATGGTCCGTCTCCGGCGCATCCCCGGCCCCGACGCGGCCGACATCTTCGTCAAGCTCGAGTTCCTGAATCCCGGCCTCTCGGTCAAAGACCGTATCGGCATCGGGATGATCGAGCGCGCCGTCCGCGACGGAAAGCTCTCGCCGGGTGGCACCATCATCGAGCCCACCGCGGGCAACACCGGCATCGGCCTCGCCCTCGCCGGCGTGCAGCTCGGCTACCGCGTGATCCTCTGCGTCCCCGAGCACTTCTCCGTCGAGAAGCGCGAGGTCATGAAAGCACTCGGCGGTGAAGTCATCCTCACGCCGAAAGACGAGGGGATGAAAGGCGCGATCGCGAAGGCCGAGGAGCTCGCGCGGGAGATCCCCGGATCTTATGTGCCGCAGCAGTTCACGAACCAGTACAACGCCGAAGCGCATTACGAGACGACCGGGCGGGAGATCTGGGAACAGATGGACGGCCGCGTCGACGCGTGGGTGGCGGGCGCGGGCACCGGCGGCACGTTCAGCGGCGCCGCGCGCTATCTGAAAGAGAAGAACCCGCAGACGATGTGCGTGGTGGTCGAGCCGCAGGGCTCGATTCTGAAGGGCGGCGAGGCCGGCCCGCACGAGGTGGAAGGCATCGGGGCGTCGGCGTTCATCCCGCCCGTGCTCGATATGACCCTCGCCGACGACATCATCCAGGTCTACGACGACCCTGCGTTCGCGATGGTCCGCCGCCTCGCATCCGAGGAAGGCATCCTCGGCGCATCTTCGGCCGGAGCGAACGTGGTGGCCGCCCTCGAGATCGCCACCCGCCTCGGCCCCGGCAAACGCGTCGTGACCGTGATCCCCGACGCCTCGGAACGCTACATGTCGAAGGGCATTTATACGAAGTGGGCGGTAGAGAAGAAAAATTGAGAATTGAGAATTGAGAATTGAGAAAGGCTCCGCCGTGCGGGGAGCCTCGTGACCGCGGAGCGTCTTTCTCAATTCTCAATTTTCAATTCTCAATTCAGCGAGCGAAAGCGAGCGACAACAATGGGATTTGCCACAGACACCATCCACGCCGGCCAGGAGCCGGAGCCGCACACGGGCGCGGTCACCATTCCGATCTATCAGACCTCCACGTACGTGCAGCCGGAGTTGGGGCGGCACAAGGGGTATGAGTACGCGCGGACGAAGAATCCCACGCGATCGGCGTTGGAGGCGAACATCGCGGCGTTGGAGAAGGGCAAGCACGGGCACTGCTTTGCCTCGGGCATGTCGGCGATCGACTGCGTCTTTCGCACGCTCCGGTCGGGCGATCACGTCATCGCCGGCGAGAACATGTATGGCGGCTCGTATCGCCTCTTCAGCAAAGTGCTGGAGAAGTTCGGGCTGCAGTTCACGTACGTCGACACGTCGAACGTCGATGCGGTGAAACGCGCGATGCGCGCGGAGACGAAGATCGTCTTCCTCGAGACGCCGACGAATCCGATGATGACCGTGACCGACCTCGCCGCGTGCGCCGAAGTCGCGCATGCGGGCGGCGCGATCGTCGTCGTCGACAACACGTTCTGCTCGCCATATCTCCAGCGGCCGATCGAGCTCGGTGCGGACGTCGTGGTGCACTCGACGACGAAGTTCCTCAACGGCCATTCGGACTCCGTGGGCGGCGTGGTCGTTTCGACGAGCGACGCGTTCGCGGAACAGATCGGCTTCCTGCAGAACGCCGTCGGCGCGATCCTCTCGCCGTTCGACTCCTGGCTCGTTCTGCGCGGTATCAAGACGCTCGCCGTGCGGATGAAACAGCATGAAGAGAATGGCCGGGCGATGGCCGCGTTCCTGGCGAAGCAGGACAAGATCCAGAAGGTCTACTACCCGGGGCTGCCGGACCATCCGCAGCACGAGCTGGCGAAGCGGCAGATGAAAGGCTTCGGCGCGCTCATCTCCTTCGACCTCGGCTCGTACGAGAACGCGAAGAACTTTCTGGATGCGGTGCGCTTGTGCTCGCTCGGTGAATCGCTGGGAGGCGTCGAGACGTTGATCTCCCACCCGGAGAGCATGACCCATGCTTCCGTCCCGGTGGAAGAGCGGAAGCGCCTCGGGATCGCGCCCGGGCTGGTGCGGATCTCCGTCGGAATCGAGGATGTGGAAGACCTCGTCGCCGACGTCGAGAATGCGCTCGCGCAGGTCTGATTTACCAAAATCCGGCGAAACGGTTTTCCGGAGATCCTCACCATAGGCCGTGTGCTACGATTCTCTTTCCTCCCAAAAAGAGAGAGGTTTTCGATTTGTGACACGGGTCACGGCTCGACCTCCAAGCCGCGCCTAACTTGAGGGTCGTTCCCAAATCGGACTCAAAACGTTCGCAGGCCGCAGTAACTTTTGTACCGAGAAGGAGCTCTGTCAAACCATGAAACTAAGCCGCCTTTCGTTGATCGCCGCTCTCCTGCTCTCCATCAGCACGATCGCCAACGCGCAGGCGACCCGTACGTGGGTCTCCGGCGTGGGTGACGACGTCAACCCGTGCAGCCGCACTGCTCCCTGCAAGACGTTCGCTGGCGCGATCTCCAAGACCGCGCGCAACGGCATCATCAGCGTCATCGATCCGGGCGGATTCGGCGCGGTGACGATCACCAAGTCCATCACCATCGACGGCGCGCCGTTCACCGCGGGCGTGCTCGCGGCCGGCACGAACGGCATCAA
This sequence comes from Acidobacteriota bacterium, assembly GCA_019242175.1. Lineage (GTDB taxonomy): Bacteria > Acidobacteriota > Thermoanaerobaculia > Gp7-AA8 > Gp7-AA8 > JAFAVZ01. The sequence continues at coordinate 4,276 of JAFAVZ010000191.1, read as the reverse complement.
CGTGAACATCACCGACTTCGTGAACGACCCGAACGCCACGGTCAACATTCGCAACCTCGACATCGAGGGCGCGGCGACAGGCCTCGTCGGCGTGAACATCCTCTCCGCGAAGAAGGTCAACATCGAGAACTGCAAGATCTACGGGTTCCAGTCGGGCTCCGGCAACGGGATCAAGGTCAACACGACCGTCGCGAACATGCAGCTGCTCGTGAAGCACTGCACGATCACGAGCGTCAGCCAGCAGGGAATCGCGGTGACCGGCCCGGTGAACAACCCCGTGTTCTCGCACATCACCGAGTCGCAGATCTCCTATTGCGGGTCGAGCGCGATCGACTTCATCTCGAACGCGAAGGGCTCGGTCAACGGTTGCGACCTGACCCAGAACGGCTCGGCCGGCGTCTTCACGGAGACGGCGAACACGGATGCGGACGTCGCCTTCACCGTGTTCCAGAACAACGTCATCGCCGCCTCGGCGCTGAACGGCTCGACCATCCGCCTCTACAACTCGCAGCTCACGCACAACAACACGTCGATCGCCGGCAACGTCGTGTCTCACGGCAACAACGCCGTCGCCAACAACAACGTCAACACGCTGCCGACGACGATCGGACTCCAGTAGCAGCTCCACACATAACGCAGTCATCCCCTGAGCCGCCCACGTCGTGGGGCGGCTCTTTTTTTCACCAAAAACAGGGTTCCAACACGGCCTGAAAGGATTTTTTCGACATGAAAGCCCTCCGCCTCTCTCTTTTGGTCATGCTCGTCGGCCTCTTCGCCGGCACCGCGTCGGCGCAGGCCACGCGCACCTGGGTCTCCGGCGTCGGCGCGGACGACAATCCGTGCAGCCGCACCGCTCCGTGTAAGACGTTCGCCGGCGCGATCTCCAAGACCGCCAAGAACGGCATCATCAACGTCATCGATCCGGGCGGGTTCGGCTCCGTGACGATCACGAAGTCGATCACGATCGACGGCGGTCCGTTCCTCGCCGGCGTTCTCGCCAGCGCCACGACCGGCGTCGTCGTCAACATCACCGATCTCGTCGGCGACACCAATGCGACGGTCACCCTGCGCAACCTCGACATCGAGGGCGGCTTCACCGGCCTGCGCGGCGTGCGCATCCTCTCCGCGAAGAAGGTCAACATCGAGAACTGCAAAATCTTCGGTTTCCGCGGCAACCCCGGCCGGGGCATCGAGGTCAACACGACCGTGGCCAACATGCAGCTCTTCGTGCACGACTCGACGATCAACGACAACCTCGCGCAGGGCATCCACGTCACCGCCCCGGCCGCGAGTCCGGCGCAGGTCGTCGTCGACAACGCCCGCATCGTGCAGAACGGCTCGAGCGCGATCGACCTCGTCGTCGGCGCCAAGGGCGCGATCACGCAGTCGGAGCTCTCGCAGAACGGCTCGGCCGGCGTCTTTGTCGAGGCCGGAACGACCGATGCGGACGTCTCCTTCACGAAGATGCAGTTCAACGTCATCGCCGTCTCGGCGCTGAACGGCGGCACGGTGCGCCTCTACAACTCCGTGCTGACGCACAACAGCACCTCCATCAGCGGCGGCGTCACTTCCCACGGCAACAACGCGGTCATCAACAACGGCGTCAACACTCTGCCGGCGCTCATTCCTGCGCCGTCGTTGCAGTAACCCCTCGATCCCGGAAAGTGCGGCTGCAGGCCCCGTGGCCGCACTTTTCTCCGATTGTGTTTCCGATCACCGACAGCCGCGGGCCGTGAAAGGAAATTGCGATTTCATGATGAAAATCCTGAAGCTCTCTCTTGCCGTCCTGACTGTTGTCCTTCTCGCGACCACCGCCTCGGCCCAGGCGAGCCGCACCTGGGTCTCGGGCGTGGGAGATGACCTCAACCCCTGCAGCCGCACCGCGCCGTGCAAGACGTTCGCAGGCGCGATCTCCAAGACCGCGACCGGCGGCTACATCAACGTCCTCGACCCGGCCGGCTACGGCTCGGTGACCATCACCAAGTCGATCACCATCGACGGCGGTCCGTTTCTGGCCGGCATCCTGGCCTCGGGTACGACCGGCGTCATCATCAACATCACCAATGCCGCCGACACCAACTCCGTGGTGCATCTGCGCAACCTCGACTTCGAGGGCTTCTTCACCGGCATCCGTGGCATCAACGTGATCTCCGCGAAGAAGGTCTTCATCGAGAACTGCAAGATCACCGGCTTCCGAGGCAATCCGGGCCGCGGGATCGACGTCGGCACGACGGTCGCGAACATGCAGGTCACGGTCAAGGACTCCACGATCACCGGCAACCTGGCGCAGGGCATCCGCGTCTCCGGCCCGGCGAACAACTCCGTTTCGCTGAACGTCGAGGGGACGACGATCTCGCTGAACGACAACTCCGCGGTCGACCTGATCCAGAACGCGCGCGCCTCGATCGGCTCCAGCAACTTCTCGCAGAACGGCTCCGCCGGCGTTTTCGCCGAGGCGGGGACGACGCAGGCGGATGTGGCTTATACGCGGATGGCCCAGAACATCATCGCCGCCTCCGCGCTCAACGGCGGCGTCATCCGACTGTACAACTCCCAGATCGTGCAGAACTCGACGTCGATCAGCGGCAACGTCGTTTCGCACGGCAACAACGCGGTCATCAACAACGGCGTGAACACGCTGCCGGCGCTGGTTCCCGCTCCGGCTCTCCAGTAGCACCATGTAGGGCCGGCTCTCCAGCCGGCCGCAGTCCTTCAAGGGGGGGGGCCGGCTGGAGAGCCGGCCCTACATCTTGGAAGCTACAATGCGCGAATGCCTCCCGTCGCGCTCATCCTCGGGACCTATCTCCTGGGCTCGATCCCGTTCAGCTATCTCGTCGTGCGCATGCTCTCCGGCGCGGACATCCGCCAGCACGGCAGCCGCAACGTCGGGGCCACGAACGTCGCCCGCACGTTCGGCAAGCTGCCCGGCGTGCTCGCGCTGATCCTCGACATGGCGAAGGGCTACGCTGCGGTCGCGCTCGCACGCTGGATCGTCGGCCGGCCCGACTGGCCGCTCGGCAATCCCGTCGATCCGAGCCCGCTCCACTCCCGCGAGTTCTGGATCGCCTTCGGCGCGCTCGTCGCGATGATCGGGCACATGTTCCCGGTCTGGCTGCGCTTCCACGGCGGCAAGGGCGTCGCCACGGCGACCGGCGCGTTTCTCGCGCTCGACGCCCGCGTCGTCGCTGCGGCCGTGATCGTCTTCCTGCTCGTGCTCATCACGACGCGCTTCGTCTCGCTCGCGTCGATCATCTCCGCCGCATCCATCCCCATCTTCATCCAGCTCCTCGCCCACGGGCCGTTCTGGCGGATGGTGGTGAGCATCGTGATCGCGATCGCCATCATCGCCAAGCATCACTCCAACATCGCCCGCCTCACGCAGGGAACGGAGCGGAGGATGGGCGAGCGAAAGGACGAACAGTGAAGCTTTCGGTGATCGGAGCGGGGAGCTTCGGCACCGCGATGGCGATGGTCGCCGCGCGGTGCGGCAACGAGGTGATGCTGTGGGCGCACGATCCGAAAGTCGCCACGGCCATGCGCGACACGGAAACGAATCCGGTCTATCTGCCGAACATCCCGTTCGGCGCGCCGATCCGGGCGACGAGCGATCTCGCCGAGGCGGCGGAGTTCAGCGATGCAATCTTCATGGTGGTGCCGAGCCATCACTACCGCCGCGTGCTGACCGATCTCGCCCAGAGCCTGAACAAGCCGGTCACGGTGATCTCCGGCACGAAGGGCATCGAGAACGAGACGCTGGAGCGGATGTCCGAGCTGACCGGCGCCGTCCTCGGTCCGCGGCTCCAGGCGTTCGGCGTGCTCTCCGGGCCGACGTTCGCGTTGGAAACGGCGAAAGGACATCCCACCGCCGCGGTCGTCGCCTCGAACGACGCCAGTTTCGCGGAGACGATCCAGCGCGTGATGTCGGGAACGACGTTCCGCGTCTACAACTCCGATGACGTCGTCGGCGTGGAGCTCGCCGGCTCGCTGAAGAACGTCATCGCCATCGCCGCCGGCGTCCTCGAAGGCCTCGGCCTCGGCCACAACACCACCGCGGCTCTCATCACCCGCGGCCTGCACGAGATCTCGCGGCTCGGCGTCGGCCTCGGCGGTCGGCCCGAGACGTTCGCCGGTCTCGCCGGCATGGGCGATCTCGTGCTCACCTGCACCGGATCGCTCTCCCGCAACCGGAGCGTCGGCGTCGCGCTCGGGAAGGGGAAGAAGCTGCCGGACATCTTGGCCGAGACGCGCCTGATCGCCGAGGGGATCCGGACTTCGA
>JAFAVZ010000389.1 GCA_019242175.1 Acidobacteriota bacterium | reverse complement strand
ACGGGAGGCGTGCACGAGCTCTTCGCCGAGGGAGGCGGGGGGGATGAGGTCGCGGTATTTGAGGAGAAGGCGCATCAGCTCGCGCACCCAGTCGCCCGCGGTCTTCGGAAGCTCGAGCAGGCGGAGGAAATGGCCGGTCGGCGCGGTGTCGACGATCACCGTGTCGATCGATTCGTCGGCGAGCAGCTCGGCGAGGCGCGTCACGGCGAAGAGCTCGTCGGCGCCGGGCGGTGCGATCTCGATCAGGTGCTCCACGGCCTCGACGTCGTGCGCGAGCGAAACGCCGCGCGGCGTGAGCGCTTCCATCGCGCCGCGGATCTCGTCACCGAGCTTTTCGCGGAACTGCGCCCATCGCGCTTTCGTGTCGACGATCTCGACGGCGAGGTTTGCGGGAGGGGGCTCGTGGGCGAAGACGTCGCGCAGCGAATGCGCGGGGTCGACGGAGATCACGACGTAGCGCCGGTCGGGATGGCGTGCGGCGAGCTGCAGCGCAATCGATGCCGAGGTTGTGGTCTTGCCGACGCCGCCTTTGCCGGCGATGAAGACGAGCTTCGCGTCGAGCCCTGTCATTCTGAGCTGCGCAGACGGCGAAGAATCCCCCGGCAAGTGCGCGACCGCTTCGTCCCCACCGGGAGATCCTTCGCCCTCTTCGGGGCTCAGGACGACAGCGGGAGCACCGACATCGACGTCGCTTCCGTTGGAGCGGTTCAGAACCGCGAGCGGCACATCGATGCCTACCGCCCGCACCTCCGCGATCAGCCGGCGCGTCTGTTCGATTACCCACGGCTCGTCGAGGAACACGGGGATGAACGCCGTCTGCTTGGCGTCCGTCAGGATCGCGCGCCATCGTTCGGTGCGCGCGTCGAATGAGGAAAGGAACTCGTCGGCCGCGTCGCGCACCTCGCGTCGCGTGAACTGATAGACGAGATCGCGATGCTTCTCCTGCATCGCATCGAGCGCGAGCAGCAGCTGTTTGAAGTGCGAGCCGGAGGAGAGCATCCGCAGCATGTGCCCGGTAGGCGCGGTATCGACAATCAGCGTCCCTTCGAAAGACGTCGCCAGCTCGCCGATCCGCATCCACGCCATCAGCTCGTCGACGCCGGGCAGCGACAGCTCGAAGAAGCGGCGAATCTCCTCGCGATCGAGATAAGTCCCGCGGTCGACGACCTCGATCAGCTTCTCCACGTTCTCCGCAAGAAACCGCCGATACAACTCCTCGGCATCGAGCGATGCGACGTCGAGCAGGAGCACGGGACGCGTGGCGCGAAACTGCTCGGCGGCGAGCGACGCGATCGTCGTCTTGCCCACCCCGCCCTTCCCCCCAAACAGCAGCACGTGCCGGTCGGGGAAGGCGATCACTTGCCGTATCCGGTGTAGATCCCGATGCCGCTTTCCGGCTCTTCCTCGCCGCGCGCCGCGGCGGCCGCGCGCGCGATCTCCTCACGCCGCGCGCGGATCTCGCGCAGCATCGTGAACACCTGCTTCTCTTCCACCGCGTACTGCTCTTCGGTGATGTCGCCCACCTCGAGCATCATCTGCAATTCGATCAACCGCTCCTTCCACGGCTGATCGTTGAGCAGCTCTTCATCGGCCATGTTCTGGATCGTCTTCATGACCCAGCGGAAGCCGGCGATCGGCCCGGTGATGGGCAGGAGCAGGATGTCGTCGATGAGGAAGGCCACGACGCGCCTCAGCGCTCCGCGCGCTCGAGCTTCAGGCGGATGTTCACGAAGTTGTACGGCGGCCACGGGCCGGTGTAGAGGAACGAGAGCTTGTTCTCGTATTTCTTCGCGATGTCCGAGATCTGGTCGTCGAACGCCTTCGTCTTGTCGCGCTCCACGAGGAACGCGGCGTTCATGATCATCTTGTCGCCGATCGGCTTGTTCGAGCGCGACGCGATGGCCGCATCGCGCAGCGCCTCGTAGATCTCCGTGACGTACGCATCGGCCTTCGCCTGCAGCGCCGACTCCACCACGCGCCCGAGCTGCATCCGCGAGAAGTACGTCGACGTCGTGGTGTTCGACGCGATCTCTTCTTTCAGCCGGCGGATCTCCTCGTTCTCCGTCTCGATCTCGCGCACGACCTGGTCTTTATCCCAGTTCACCTTGAGGCCGAACTCGATCTTCCCTTCCATCTTCTGGAGGACGTCGCTGAGCGCCTCGTACGTGCCTTTCAGAAACGCGCGGATGTCGTCTTCCGTACGGAATACCGTCCCGAAGGACATCGGGAGAACCGTAAAGTCGCGCATCACGAGCTCGTTCACGTGCTCGTGCGCGAGCGCGTTTTCGCGGGTGGGGTCGAAGACGATGAGCGGGCAGTTGGAGACGACGGCCGCGAACTCTTTGTAGTGGACGGTGTAAACGCGGTCGCCCCGGCCGCCGATGCCGACCGCGCCGAAATCGCGCGGCGGATCCGTCTTGATGATGCAGTAGACGTACTTTCCCTGCTCGGTATCGGACTGTGAAGACTGCAACTCTTCTGGCATGGTGAGGGCCTCGGACTTCCGGAAGTCTACAATACAAACACGTTGCCATCCGCCCCCCGCCGCATCGCGCGCAGAGTCGAGTCGTGGTTCCGCGAAAACCGCCGCGCGCTCCCCTGGCGCGAGGCTTACAACCCGTACCACGTCTGGCTTTCCGAGGTGATGCTGCAGCAGACGCGGATGGAGGTGGTGCTCGGGTATTACTCCAGATTTCTCAACCGTTTCCCGACAGTTCGAGATCTCGCCGCCGCGTCCGAACACGACGTCCTCGCCGCCTGGTCCGGCCTCGGGTACTACAGGCGCGCGCGGATGCTGCGCGACGGCGCGATCGCGGTCGTGGAACGCTTCGGTGGCGAAGTGCCGGAGAGCGTCGAAGAGCTGCTCACGATCCCGGGGATCGGCCGCTACACCGCCGGCGCGATCGCCTCGATCGCGCATCAGCGGAAGGCGCCGATCGTCGACGGCAACGTCGCCCGCATCCTCGCCCGCGTCTTCCTGATTCGCGAGCCGCCGCTCGCCGCCGCGTGGCGGCATGCCGAGGAGCTGGTGGCGGCTTGCACCGATCCGCGGGAGCTCAATCAGGGGCTGATGGAGCTCGGCGCGCTCGTTTGCAAGCCGACGAATCCGCGTTGCGACGTCTGTCCGCTGCAGAAGGATTGCGTGGCTTTCGCGGCGAACGCCGTCGACGAAGTGCCGGTGCGCGAGGCGAAGAAGAAGACGCGCGCGCTGCGCATCCCGTTGTATCTGATTCGTGACGCGAAGGGCCGCATCCTGATGCGGCGCGAGTCGGGAAAGCTGATGAACGCGATGTTCCATCTGCCGCACGGCAATAGCGAGCTTCTCGAGACGCCGCCGCTCGAAGCAGACACGCGCCAGCTCCTCGGCACGTTCCGCCACACCGTCACGACGCGTCGGATCGAGTTCTCGCTCTATGACGCCGTGATCGCGCGCGTGCCGCGCGACTACACGTGGATCGATCCGGCTTCGATGCACGACGTTCCGCATCCGTCCTACGTGCGCAAGGCGCTGAAATTAGCCGCTCGCTGAGCCCTGTTTTCTCGCGCGCATGAACCGCGTCCTCGTCGCCCTCGCGCTCCTCGTCTCCACGGCCGCCTTCGCTCAGAACCGCACGTACACGATCGCGGAGGACGGCAAGAGCCACGCGAGCTTCGAGTCCGCCGCGACGCTGGAAAACATCAAAGGCACGACGCCGAAAGTCATCGGCACGATCGTCGCCGATCCCGCCAATCCCACCGCCTCCTCGGTCGACCTCACCATCGACATGACCTCCATCGACACCGGCATCTCGATGCGCAACGAGCACCTCCGCTCCGAGCGCTATCTCGCCGCGGAGCGCTTTCCCACCGCGACGTTCAAGTCGGTCGGCGTGACGGCGCCGGTGAAGACCGTAGCGGCGAATCAGGCCGTGACGATCTCGGTGACGGGCGACATGACGATGCACGGCGTGACGAAACGCATCACCGTGCCGGTGCGCATCGTGGTGATTCCGGAGAGCGAGCTGACGAAGACGTCGCACGGGCCGGGCGACTGGATCCACGCCACGACCGAGTTCTCCGTGAAGCTCACCGACTTCGGGATCGCCGTGCCGGAGAAGATGCTGATGAAGGTTTCGAACGACATCGCCATCAAGCTCGACGTGTTCGCCGCCGCGAAGCAGTAAAATCCCGCCATGCGCGGGCGTGTGGCGGTCGTTCTCCTTCTCTCTCTTCTTCTCGCAATTCCGGTTCTCGCGCAGTGCACGCTGACGCCGCAGTACAGCGGCCAGTACCGCACCGCGGTGCTCGACGTGGCGGTCGACGGCAACGATCTCTGGACCGCGACTTCGTACGGCGTGCAGCTCCTCGATCGCCGCACCGATCCGCCCTCGCCAATCGCATCCGTCGCCGTTCCGGGCATCACGCGCGTCGTGCGCGCGACGAACGGCACGGCGTACTCCGGCAGCGGCTCGCGCATCGCGATCGTTCGCCGCAACGGCAACGCGCTGGAGCTCGTCCGCACGATCGACGCCGGCGCAAACGTCAACGATCTCGTCCTCACCACGCTCTATCTCTACGCCGCGACGTCGAATGGCATCGCGCAGTTCGATCTCCTCGACCCGCTCAATCCGACGCGCACGCCGGTGACGTTCGCCACGAGCTCGCCGAACGTGACCTCGCTCGCGCTCGCCGGCTCGACGCTCTACGCAGCAGACGGCGATCTCTCGCTCGAGATCTTCTCCATCTCGGTGCCGGCGCTGCCGCAACGCACCGGCTCGATCGACGCGCTGCCGCGCTCCGTCACCGTGAAGACCGGCGGTTCGCGACTCTATGTTTCGGATGGTCTGCAGACGGCAGTGATCATCGGCAGCACGCGCGCCGCGACGCTGCCGTTCGGCGGGACGTCGATCGCGTCGACAGCGACGGACGTCGTCTTCACCGCCGGCAGCGATCGGCGCCTGCACGCGTTCGACCTCGCCGTCGCCGGCAGGCCGGTGGAGTTGTTCGCGACCGATCTCGTCCCGAACGGCGGCACGATCAATCGCTTCTCCCAACTCGTGCTCTCCGGCAATCGGCTCTACGGCGCCGGCGGCGACACGGGCCTGCTCGCGCTGAACGTGAGCGGGTTCAACGCGCCGTTCCCCGTCCGCGCGTATCCGACCGGCAGCGCGACGTCGGTCGTCATCGTCGACAACCGCGCCGCCGTCAGCCGCGCCGCCGGCGGCTTCACCGACCTCACCCTCGGCAGCACCGGCAATCTCACGCTCGGCCGGCAGTGGGACACGCGCGGGAGCATCGTGCGCGACAGCGGCAACGGCTTTCTGCTGACGTCGTCCGGCGGCACGCTCACCTTCTGGACGATGCAGTCGACGACGCCGACGGAAGTGAGCAGCGCCTCGTTCGGCAAGGAGATCGTGGCCGCCGCGCTCGTGCAGACGACCGCGTTCGTCGTGCTCGCCGACAACACGTTCTGGACGGCGAACCTCGCGCTGACTCCGGCCCCGACGCAACAGATCACGACCGTCGGCAATCCGTCTCTCCTCGCCCGTTCCGGCTCCTCCCTCGTCCTCGGCGAGCGCCGCACCGACGGCTCCACAATCCTGTCGTTCTATGCGTCGCCCGGATTCGCCGC
>JAFAVZ010000600.1 GCA_019242175.1 Acidobacteriota bacterium | reverse complement strand
AGCAAGAAGAAGCGCTGAGTGGACTGCTACATCCTGACCGGCGGACAGTCGCGGCGGATGGGCATCCCGAAGCAGGATCTCTTCCTCGACCTCGTCCTCGCCGCCGCGCGTGGCGCGTTTGCGAATGTCTTCGTCATCAACCGAGACGACGACCCGCCGCACGACGAGACCGCGCCGGTCTTCGGCGTCCTCGCCGCGTTGCGACGCGTGCACGAACGCTGCTTCATCCTCGCCGTCGACTATCCCTTGATCACGACGGAAGTGCTCGCGTTCCTGCGCGATCGGGGCGGCGTGCCGATGTGGCGGGGGCGGGCTCAGGTTTTATGCGCGTCGTACGAGCCCTGGCTCGCGTCATTGATCGAGCGTCGCATCGCGGAAGGCCGGCTCGATCTTCGCGGCTTGATCGACGAGGCGGGGGCGGAGATGATCGCCGAGGCGGAGTTGCGCACGCGATTTGCCGGCGAGCCGCTGATGAACGTGAATACGCCGGAAGAGCTGGCGGAGGCGGAGAGGATCCATGGCCAACGATTTCTCGCATCTCGATGAGACGGGCGGCATCTCCATGGTGGACGTCGGAGCGAAACGCGCGACCGCGCGGGAAGCCGTCGCCGCCGCCACCGTGCGCATGAAGCCCGAAACGCTCGGCAAGCTCGTCGAACGCGCGCTACCGAAGGGCGACGTCCTGACGACCGCAAAGATCGCCGGCGTGCTCGCGGCAAAGAACACGCCGTCTTTCATCCCCCTCGCGCACCCCATCATCCTGAACTCGATCGACGTGACGTTCGACATCGACCAGGCCGCCGGCACGATCGAGGTGCGCGCGATCGTGCGCTGCGACGGCAAGACCGGCGTGGAGATGGAGGCGATGACCGCCTGCGCCGTGGCGTCGCTGACGATCTACGACATGTGCAAGAGCGCGGAAAAAGGGATCGTGATCGACGGCCTGCAACTGGTGCGGAAGTCGGGAGGGAAGAGCGGATTGTGGGAACGGTGACGTAGTTACTGGTTGCTGGTTGCTAGTTACTTGCGCCTCGGCTCGTTACAGGCGCTGCTGCGCGAGTAACCAGCAACCAGCAACCAGCAACCAGTAACTACCTTCTCAGCCACGCCGGCTGTTCGCTGCTCCCATTCCCCGTCTCCGCCTTCTGCTCCTCCGCGTTCAGCTGTTTGCGGATGCCGCCGAGGATGCGTTGGTCGGTCGAGACTGCGAGGTCGACGAGGTGCTGGCGTTCCTTGAATCCGGTGAACGCGATCACGAAGCGGTCGAGACGGAAAGCTACGGCCCGCCCGAGATACTTGTCCTCGGCCGTGAAGTTGTCTTCGCCGAGGTTCGGGATCGGATCGAGGAGCTTGCCGTTGCGGATGTAGAGCCGGCGGTAGGCCTCGAGGATCCTCGCCGCGGCCGGTTTGTCGACGGCCGGGATGATGAGGCCGGAGACTTCCTCGCCATCGACGTTGAACGTCGCCTGATAGGAGTTCGCCAGGAACGGCTGGCCAAAGCCTTGTTCGGCGTCGAAGCGTTCGCTGTTCGGCACGCGGGTGGAGACGGGGAGGAAGTTGAGCACGGCGGGCTTCGCCGGCGCGGTGGGCATCTTCTCCGCGACGAACGTCATCAGCTTCTTCAGCGACTCGTTGCCGTCCGCCGTGCCGCCGCCCATGATCCGCACGTAGAACGGCCCACGCCAGAGGTGCGTCGAGTGCCGGCTCTGGAACGCCTCGTTCGGCAGATCGAGGAACTGCATCTGCCCCATCTTGCGCGTGGAGTAGGCGCCGAAGGCCTTGATGAAATCGGGGAAGCGGAAGATCTCGATGGTGGCGAAGCCGGTCGGCGACGTCGTCGACTTGTACTTGCCGACGGTCAGGTCGATCGCCTCGTAGCGCGCGAAGTGGACGCCGTCCCGGTCGAGATAGTGGAGGATGCGATTGCCGGGGACGACGATCGGGTCTTCCTCGAGCTGCCAGCCCGCCGCTTCCTGCTGGCGGGGGAGGAACTGCAGCGACGGCGAGTCGAACGCGGTGTAGTTCTCCTCCGGCGGCTGCGGAAGCACCGCTGCGCGTGCGACGGTTTTGCGCCCGTCGCATCCGCTGCCGCCGAAGAGGGCGAGCGCTACGACTGCTGCGAGAGCGACTCGAGGAAGGCGACGGTCACCCGCACGCCGAATCCCGTCGCGCCGCGCGCCTCGCGCGCCGTCTCGTGCTCCATGTACGCCGTTCCGGCAATGTCCAGATGAGCCCAGGAAGGACAATTCACGAACTCCTTGAGAAATAACGCGGCCGAGATCGCCCCGCCCCAACGCCCGCCGGAGTTTTTCATGTCCGCCCACTCGCTGCGAATGAGCTCTTTGTACTCGTCCCACTCCGGGAGGCGCCAGAGCCGTTCGCCGACGCGCTCTCCGCTTTCAATCAACTTCCGAGCCAGCTCATCATCGTTCGAGAAAAGGCCCGCGGCCTCGCTTCCCAACGCGACGACGCACGCGCCGGTGAGCGTGGCGTAGTCGATGATGTGGTCCGGCTTCAAATTCGACGCGTAGTGCAGCGCGTCGCACAAGATCATCCGCCCTTCGGCATCGGTGTTGACGATCTCGACCGTCTTGCCCGACATCGTGGTGATGATGTCCCCCGGCTTGTAGGCGTTGCCGTCCGGGAGGTTCTCCGTCGAGACGATGAGTCCGGTCACGCGGATCGGCAGCTCCAGCTTCGCCGCCGCCTCGACCACGCCGAGGACGGCCGCGGCGCCGCACATGTCGAACTTCATCTCTTCCATGCCGGCCGACGGCTTGATCGAG
>JAFAVZ010000378.1 GCA_019242175.1 Acidobacteriota bacterium | reverse complement strand
GCGCAACGAGTCTCACCCTGAACGCGATCCGGCCCGGCCTCACCGTCGGCGACATCGAGAAATCCCTCGCCTGGTATCAGGACGTCCTCGGCTTTGCCGTCAAAGACCGTTGGATCAACGACGACGGCGTGTTGTTCGGCGCCGAGCTCGGAGCCGGCGACATGTCGGTCATGCTCGGGCAGGACGACTGGCAGAAAGGTCGCGAGCGCAAGAAGGGGGAGGGCGTGCGGCTGTACTTCATCACGACGCAGGACGTCGATGCGTTGGCCGCGCAGGTCCAGGCGAACGGCGGGACGCTCGCGCACGAGCCGGCGGATCAAGCCTGGGGCTCGCGCGACTTCGCGATCGACGACCCGGACGGCTACCACCTCACGATCACGACCGTGCCGACAAGGTAGCCAGACGTCCCTGCAGCCGCGTGTCGCCGATCTTTGCGGCGACCGCGGCAAACGCGGGCGTCGGCCCCTTCCAACGCAGCTCATCCACATCATCGAACAGCTCCGCATCCGTGCGCAGCGTCGCGAGCTCTTTGAAGAGCAGCGCATGATCGCGATGCTCGCCGAGGGTTTCGGAGGGGAAGTCTTCGAGAGCGCCGTAACGGTTGATCGTGCGCGCGGCGGTCTTCGCGCCGAAGCGGGGAATGCCGGGATAGCCGTCCGCGGCGTCGCCGACGAGCGCCAGGTAGTCGGGGATGAAGCGCGGCTCGACGCCGAACTTCTCGCGCACGCCGTCGCGATCGCGCAGCTTGTTGCTGCGCCGGTCCATCTGCACGACGCGGTCGCCGACGACGCACTGCGCGAGGTCTTTGTCCGGCGTCCAGATGCACACCTTCTCGACGCGTTTATCGGCGGCGGCCAGATGCGCGGCGCTTGCCAGCGCGTCGTCCGCCTCGAGCTCCACCATCGGCCATGTTGCGACGCCCATCGCGACGAGCGCGTCTTCAAGCGGATGGAACTGCGCCCACAACGCGCGCTCGATCCCGGCGCCGGTCTTGTAGCCAGGCCAGAGGTCGTTGCGGAACGACTCGATGATGTGATCGGTCGCGACGCCGATGTGCGTCGCGCCCCCTTCGAGCATCTGCACGACTGTGCCGAGCACGCCGCTCACCGCGCCGAACGGTGGATCGACGGAGCTGCCGCGGCGCAGGCCGTAGAAGTGGCGGAAGAGCTCGTAAGTCCCGTCGACGAGATGGACGATCAAGGTTCCGGAGACTTTACCGGATTTCGCCGCACCAGACTCTGCAGATCGAGCTGCGTCGATTCCCTGACGTCGCCCTTGAGGACGTTTCGGATCTGCTCCAGCGCGTAGTCGTTCTCGTCCTTCGTATTCGAGGCGACGCAATCCTTCGGCACGATCACGTTGAAGTCGCGCATGTACGCGTCGTTCGCGCTGAACAGGATGCAGATGTTGCCGGCGACGCCGGTGAGAATCACGGTGTCGACGCCGAGATAAGTCAGAAGAATGTCGAGGGTGGTCTCGAAGAACGCGGAGTGCTTCGGCTTCAGCACGAAGTAGTCATCATCCTCGGGGCGGAGGATGCGCGCGACTTCTTCGCCGCGCACCCCGTCTTCGAGCACGTGCTCGATCACGGCACGAAAATCCGATTTCCATCGGCCGAAGTTGTCGTTGACGTAGATCCGGGGGATGCCGGCCTCTTTCGCGCGCTTCTTCAGCTCGGCGATGCGGTGCGCCATCGGCACCGTCCGTTCAGCCAGCGCCTCGGAGCCGGGGAACTCCATGTCATTGATGACGTCGATGAGGAGGAGTGCTGCGCTGCATTTCTCGGGGACAAATCCGTGGAGGTCTTCGTTGCGGGCGGGCATGCGGAGCTTCTCGAAGCATGCAACGGGCCAGCGTCATCGCTTTGCGACCTCCATCCGGATTGACTTCAAGGCGTAAGGCCTCCTATGCTGCCGGCATCCCAAAACAATTCGTCCCGGAGGCCTCATGAGGAAACCAGTCTTGTTGTGTCTGGCAGTTTTGCTGTCCATTTCGGTCACGGCTGTGGCCGCGAATCCGCCCCGACTCCTGTTCACGATTCCCGAACGCGCCGCGGCTTCCGAGGTGCGGATGCAGATCCACGTCGACGGACGTCTGTTCGTCGACGAAACGGTCACTCTCCGCCAAGATGCCCGCACCGGTACGGTCGAGCTCCTCGGCCAGGACGCCGTACGTACCGCGCGTCTGGGCACGCTCGCCCTCAGCAATCGTGAGGCGATCGTGCGCATGTTCGTCGACGGCCAAGTCGTCTCCACCTCGACTCTGCGGGACTACCTCGCCGCCAGCAGCAGCATCGCCGCGCGCGGTCCGCAGATCCTCCAGCCGGCGACCGAGACGGTGGCGTTCGGCATCGAGGCCGGCAGCGGCGACGCCGTTCCGCGAGTGCGCGCCAACACCACCTGCGCGCAGTGCGAGGCGAATCGCCAGTGGTGCTACCAGAACAACTGGGAGTGCGGCGGCGGCTCCTATCCTCACCAGGTCGAGGTTCCCGACTCGTATTGCGAGGTGTGCGAGAGCGAGTACCAGTCGTGCCTCGCCACCTGCGACTCGGGCGGTGGGAATCCTCCGCCGCCTCCTCCTCCGCCCGCGGACAACGACGGAGACGGGGTCGCGAACATCTACGACAACTGTCCGACGACGGCCAATCCCGATCAGCTCGATTGCGACGGGGACGGCACGGGCGACGCCTGCGACAGCTTCAACGGCACCACGCGTCAGGCCGGCTCGTACGATACGACCGATTACTACAACGGCCCTCTCAGTTCCTACTGTCAGTACGGCGGATATTCGCTGCAGATGTGGGCCGTCCACTACCACACCACGCATCTCTGGGCCGACACCTACTGCAACGGCTCCGTGGTCTACCGCCAGACCATCACCTTTCACGTCCGGTACGAGTACCGTACCGTGTATGACCCGTCGCGTTGCTACAGCTATTACTCGCAGACGCCCGACGACGGCTCCAACAGCAAACGCGTGCCGGCGCCGTCAGCGCCGCGTCTGCAGTATCGCGACGATGGCCTGTGGATTGTCTACGGTGACGGGGCGCAGCGGCAGCTCCCGTTGGCGGACGGCGCGAAACTCGAGCGCCACGGCAACACGATCTATCTCGTGACGAAGGACGGCGCCTGGCAGGTCGACTTTGAAGTGAAGCAGCGGACGTCGGACGAGCCGAGCCACCCGGCGATCGGCCGCGAGCGGATGCAGTAGCTACCTTGCGGTTGTTTGAAAGGCCTCGGGGCTTTCGCTCCGAGGCTTTTTTGTTCGCGGAGGTTCGTCCACCAAACGTAGGGCCGGCTCTCCAGCCGGCCCGATGAAGCACGGTCGCGGCGGGCGACGCCCGCCGCATCATTCTTGACTGCGGCCGGCTGAGAGCCGGCCCTACGTTCAAGCGCAAAGCGCCGTGCCCGCCTTCTCTCGGGACATCGACAGGTTGTCATTCCTTCGCCAAGGCCGGCGAGAACGCCAACCCTGGTGAAGGCTTGGCCAACAAGCGCAGCGCACCTTTCCTCTACGTCCCCGGTTCCCACCCTCCGCCCAGCGCGCGGTAGAAGTCCACCAGCGCGAGCAGGCGGTCGCGGCGCAGCTGTGCCGCGCCGGTCTCGGCCGAGAACAGCTGCTCCTGCGCGTCGAGCACTTCGAAGTAGGCGGAGAAGCCCGACTCGTAGCGCAGCGTCGCCAGGCGCACGGCCTCGCGATCTGACTCCACGGCCTTCACGCGCGCTGCTTCGGCTTGCGCGAGCTTCTCGTTCGACACGAGATCGCTCGACACCTCGCCGAGGGCGGACGTGATGCTGCGCTGGTAATTCGTCAGCGCCTCTTCGAACTGCGCGATGGCGAGCGCGCGTTGGTTGCGCAGCCGGCCGGCGTTGAAGATCGAGCCGAGCAGGCCGGCCTGCACGCTCCACGTGTGGCCGCCGCCGAGCAGACTGGCCAGCTCGGGGCTTTGGCCGCCGAGCAGACCCGTGAGGTTCAGCGTCGGATAGAACGCCGCCTCGGCCACGCCGATGTCGGCGTTTGCGGCGATCAGCTGCTGTTCGGCGGCGCGGATGTCCGGACGCCGCAGCAGCAGGGCCGCGGGCATCCCGGCCGGCACCGCCGGCGGCAGCGGCTGCGCGTTCAGCTCCAGGCCGCGCGGGATCGGTCCGGGCGTGCGGCCGAGGAGGAGGTTGATCTGGTTCTCCTTCATCACGATCGCGCGTTCGATCAGAGGGATCTGCGCCTGTTCGAGCGCGAGCAGCGCCTCGGCGCGCGAGGTGTCGAGGCCAGACGCGGTGCCCCCTTCCGCGCGGCGGCGGAAGAGATCGGCCGTGTTCTGGAAGTTCGCGGTCGTGCGGCGGACGATCTCCAGCTCTGCATCGAGCTCGCGCAGCTCGAAGTACGCCGACGCCGTCTCGGAGATCAGCGAAAGCAGCACCGACTGGCGCGCTTCCTCGGTCGCGAGGTAGTCGGCACGCGCGGCTTCATTGAGTCGACGGATGCGTCCCCAGAGATCGACTTCCCATCCGACGTTGACGTTCGCCACGGCGATGCCGCCCGTCGTGTCGCTCGGCGACGCGAACTCGGACGTGTGGCCGTACTGGTAGAGCGCGTTGTAGCCGACGTTCGGGAAGCGCGCGGAGCCGGCGATGCCGTAGCGCGCGCGGGCCTGTTCGACGCGCGACGCGGCGATGCGGGCGTCGAAGCCGTTGCGCAACGCCTCTTCGATGAGCGAACGCAGCGTGGCATCGCCGAACAGGTCGAACCACTTGGTGTCCGCGAGCGACGCCGCATCGGCGGGCGACGTCGCGCCGTAATACTGATCGGGCAGGTTGACCGCGGGCCGTTGATAGTTCGGGCCGACGGTGCACGCGGTGAAGACGAGGAGCGAGGCGAGGGCGAGCGCGCGTTTCATCAGTGCGCTCCCGCCGCCGCCGGCAACTCGACTTCGTCGTGCTTCTCCGCGAGCTTCGCCTCGAACTTCCGCTCCGAGCGCGCTATGCGCTCGGTGATGACGTAAAGCGCGGGGATCAGGAAGACGCCGATCAACGTCGCGGCGAGCATGCCGGCGACGACGACCGTGCCGAGGATCTCGCGCGACGCCGCGCCGGCGCCGGTCGCGATCCAGAGCGGAACGCACCCGAGGATGAAGGCGAAGGACGTCATCAGGATCGGGCGCAATCGCAATCGCGCGCCGTACAAAGCCGCGCCGACGAGATCGCCGTTCTTCTCGAACTCCGCCTTCGCGAACTCCACGATGAGGATCGCATTCTTCGCCGCGAGGCCGATGAGCACAATGAGCCCGATCTGGCCGTACACGTCGAAGTTGAACTTGCGCAGCAGCAGTCCGATGAACGCGCCGAACACGGCGATCGGCACGGAGAGCAGAACGCTGAACGGCAGCGACCAGCTCTCGTACAACGCCGCCAGAATCAGGAACACGAACACGATCGAGAGCGCGAAGACGCGCCCCGTCGTCCCCGACGCCTTCTTCTCCTGGTACGACAGATCCGACCAGTCGTAGCCCATCTCGCGCGGCAGCGTCTTCGCGGCGACGTCCTCGAGTGCGGCCATGGCCTGACCCGAGCTGTAGCCGGGGGCGGCGCTTCCCGTGATCTGTGCAGCGCGGAAGAGATTGAATCGCTGCGTGTACTCCGGCCCCGCGGTGTTGCGGATCGTCGTG